>NZ_JAUOQQ010000018.1:0-90959 GCF_030547675.1 Photobacterium sp. 2_MG-2023 | reverse complement strand
TTGGCTATCTCAGCCCTGAGAATTTTGAATTGAAGAACAGTGCTTAGCTAAGTGTCCAGAGTTAGTGGATCAGATCACACTGATCCAAGCTGTACTTGATGGCTTTTCCAAGCAGACTCGACAATGCGAGGTTAACAAGCCATAGAGTGGTTTATGATGCGGATACAACCTATCTGGTATTCAAACTAACTGTAATATTGTATAGTACCGAGCTTTTCTTCGTTCTGGGTAGAATACATGTTGAATGATAAAAAGATAAGAGATGCGCTGATTAACAGACTTTTAAACAAAAACCTATCAAGAAACAACATCTTTGAAGAAATCGCAGTTAAGAGAGGATTAGGTATAGCAGACGTGGTCGCTAACTTTAAAACTCCTCATTGCTACGAAATAAAGAGTGATGTCGACTCGTTAACTAGATTAAAAGCTCAATCTGAGTACTTTAGCGATGCATTTAAAAAAGTAACACTAGTCACCACAAATAAACATCTAACAAAAGCTGAGCTCATCGTACCTGAGTGGTGGGGAATCACAGTAGCTGAACAAAAAAAAGACAAAATCACATTAAAATCACATAGGAAGTCAAGGCTGAATCCAAAGAATACAACGACAGATCTACTCTCGATGCTTTGGAATAACGAACTGAAATCTGCGTTAAATAGTTTGAATGTAAACTTTAAAAGCTCCGATAACAGAGCTTTGTTAGTAAATAAATTAGCTTCATCGACATCTCAAAAAAATGCTGAAAAGATATTTGTCCAGACTATGAGCGAGCGACAAAAGTCCTAATAATGACTGACTTGTACTCTATCTATAACGTGGTTTTTACATAGTCTATATGCTGCACCATTGTGGCAGTAATCCATGTCGTTGGATTACCTTTTTTATCGTTCGTTTTATCAGCAATATTCTCAATATACTCTTCACCAAAACTATAGCTAGTTCGATAATTTCTCAGCTTAGCTACTACTTGGGCCAACGTCTTGTATTGACCGTGGCCATCTTTGTGGGTATTCGTTTTATACCCCCTAGTTAAATAGTATTTATCCAAGAACGTATAAGTTATTTTAGGGACAATCGGTATTGGCCCATCCGTATCTAACTCTTCAAAATCAGGAGAAACCACACCATAGTCACCGTAGACAAGACTTGAATAATCAGTTTTGATCATCTTGATTTGTTCCCATAGTTCTCTCTCATCTCTCGATATGTAAACTTGTTTTCCTGTCCTTACAACATCATTGATCTTTTCAGGAATAGAAGACCCTGTAACTACAATAAGACAGTCAATAGTTAGCTTCTCAAATTCTTCGACAAATCGATTAATTTTTTGGAAATATCTATCTATTTCTCCATCGAAAACTCTACAATCTATAATTAAATCAACTTTGCTAGTATAGCTGACTAATTCTTTATAGAGATTTTTAATTTTTGGCATTATTAATCTAGGAGCGACTATATCGTCAAAACCTAACCTAATGGCAACTGGAACTTCTTTGTAGGACTTCAAGTAACACAAAACTTCATTCTTATAGTCACTATCCCTATCCAAACCAGTAATTAATCCTAAATTGTAACCTAAAGATAAGAGGTCATTATATTTTGAATATGGATGCACATTAGAAGAGTACCTAACATCAGGATCCATATCATAATGATCTATATAGAAAAGAAATTCTTTGCTGTGATGCTTTTTTATATTCCCAATGAATTTATCTTGTTTGGTTTCAATTTTAATTGTGGTTTTTTCACCACTTATAAAGTCAAAAACTGGTACTACACCTTCTTTTTCCATGTGGCGTGTTGAATTAAAATCACCTTGCTTAGACTTTAAAAATAAAAAGTAGTTCATAAGCCCAATACCTCTTTAGGTGAGACACTATGCACTATATCAGAAAATACACTCCAGTCTCCGGTTTCAAACCTTACTCGGCCAGCTAGTAAGGTAGGATGGCGTTTTACAAGATTAGCTAGCTCATATAAATTTTTTTCTGATTTATTCTTAGATAGTGCAAATTTTTTCCAAGTTACTCTATCGACTATGCATTCTTTGGCAAAGTAATTCGCTTCGTCTTCTATTTCATCACTATCAGCGTTTTCAATATCTTCAATAATTACATTATCCAGTGTTTCATAATGAAGTATAATGTGTGATATCTCATGTAGTAATGTGAACCAAAAGTTATCTAGTCGGTCATGTCTTAATGACAGTGCTAATACGGGGTTTCCTTTCTTATTCTTATAAACACAGCCATCTTTACCTAACCCAGGAAAAGCTGGTTCTATTATTAAAATGATCCCTTTCTTTAGTAAAATACTACTTAGTTCTTTAATATTACTTATATCAACGCTTAAAGAAGCAATATAATTCAAAAATTCTTCATCTATACTATCAATGTTAAATTCTGGAGCATCAATTTTATTTGCTTTAGCGCTAACTACAGCCTGCCATACAGCAACAATAGTATCTCTTTTTTGGGATTCTTTTAAATTACCAGATTTAAAAAGTGCAGCGGAACCAGACTTTGCAGAACTAGACAGCATTTGAAAAACATCATGCTCTTTGAATTCAGACGAAACATACCCTTTACCAATAAGTGTGGAATAAGGTAAATGTTCTTTTCTTTCATTAAACCAAAATAGTAAATCTACAGCATCAGATAGTTGGTGGGAAGATTGTGCGTGATTACCGACATTCATGTCTTCTAATTCAACTAATTGATCAAAGTTAAAGTCTTTCATGCAGCCTCCTCAGAAGTGTTCTTGTCCCTTGGGCTCTTAGGTTTTTCAAAATATTCTAGTCCTTCATAGCTTTGATCTATTCCTAAGCTTTTCATACCTAAATATACATAGAACGATTTAGCTTGCTCAAGAGCATGTAGACCAACAGCCCCTTCGTAACCTTCTTGCTCACTAAAGGACTCAATAAAGAGCATGAGTATACTGCCTATCCCTTTAAAACGCTGAGGATTTGCTTGCGGCCTGTTCCAAGGAGCAACCGCAATTCTATCTACATAAACAAGGTTGTCGCCATGATTAAGTCTCGATTGCTTTGGAAAGAGAGCGTGAAGTACACCTTCAGGTTGATCATTTACTATGAAGTAAAAAGTTCTTTGCTGATAATCATTAACATCAGAATCACTTACGATACCTTCCCAATTCCAGTGGAAATCAGTTATGCCTTGAGAACATAAATCATGGATAAAACCTTCCTTTGAAGTTGCAGTCGACATTAACTGCTTAGCCTCATTGAAGAGAATTGTTTGCCATGCCTGATCCATCATTTTTGGAAAAATATCGTCAGCATCAGTTACAATACAGTAATCGCAATCCTTGCTGTCCGTAAGGCGCTGGATTCTACCTTTTCTTAGTTTCTGCATTCAAACTCTCTTCACGAAGAACTAATTTTTAGATAGCTTGATTTTATAGCAGGTTAGCTCCTTGTAACAAATTTATATGCAACCAAAACACTCTAGTTAAAGGTGCTCCCTCACACTTTTAAACATAAGCATACAATAGATGTGGTTAAGTAGGAGCGATTATCGTCTCTAGGTATCCGCCCCACGACCCACGGGGCATTTTAGTGTGAGAAGCTCCAAGGAAGCAGTGAGTCGATATTTGGTTCTGACTTGGCCAGCTCTTTCATACATTTGACCATATAATCGTAGAGTATCAGTCCATTCGTCTTTGCCGTTTCAATGATGCTATACAGCAGGTGTGAAATCCTTGCCTTTTGCGTATTTATTCATAACTGATTTCCACATGCAAAGGAGATTGATGCGGTCAGAATACAGAAAGTAATGAATTGAGAGTTATTTAGACTATCGACTCTAAACGATTTCTGTCCAAAAACGAGTTTACAGCCCAAGAAACCCACTCCCCCAGGGAAAAATTCAGGACGAATTTTTAGATTGTCGGCGCCGGGAGCGCCTACAACCGACCCGGACAACACCAAAGAACTACAAGGGGCTTTCTGGGTACTCTTTGCCCCAACAAAGAGTACCTGGCGCGCGTACTCAGATGCCAATTGAACCACCAGACTCAAGCGCGACATACTTTCAAACTCAGACAGAACAACCACATTCGCTGAATAGATTACCGCCTGCGCGGCAATGACAGACGGGTGTATTTTCTGAGCTAAAGTGGTCGACAAACCCAGGGAAAAATTCAGGACGAATTTTTAGGTTGTCGGCGCCGGGAGCGCCTACAACCGACCCGGACAACGCCAAAGAACAAAAAGGGGCTTTCTGGGTACTCTTTGCCCCAACAAAGAGTACCTGGCGCGCATCGCACAATGCCAAGTGAACCACCAAACTCAAGCGCGACATACCATCACACCCGTTCACTCAACACACAACCGCACTCGCTAAATAGATTACCGCCTGCGCGGTAATGACAGGCCGGTTGGATTTTCTTAGCTAAAGTGATCGACAAACCCCAGGGAAAAATTCAGGACGAATTTTTAGGTTGTCGGCGCCGGGAGCGCCTACAACCGCCCCGGCCAACGCCAAAGAACAAAAAGGGGCTTTCTGGGTACTCTTTGCACCAACAAAGAGTACCTGGCGCGCATCGCACAATGCCAAGTGAACCACCAAACTCAAGCGCGACATACTTTCAGATTCTGACCCTGTCGCACCTCATCCCACAAAGAAAATACTACGACTCCACCGGAAACTTCTTCAAAAAATGATTCGCCTCATCAACCCAGCAGCGGCCTGCCTGCACAGTACGTTTCGCCTGGTTGTCTGTGCTGCCTGCTTTCTTGATGAGCTGGTAGGCCGCTTCTGTGTAATCGCAGTGCTCTTTTAAGCGATCACGCAGATAGCCAATCAGGCGAATACCCAGCAAAGGAGTGGTGTTTGCCAGCGATAATACACACCAGCCATCTTCAAGGCCGACCGTGTTGCCGTGCTCGACATGGGTAATGAGTGAGTTCATTTCCTGTCCTGTGTCCTCGCCGTTTTCGTCGAGTTCGCGCAGAATAAGCACATCGCCTACGGCATATCGCCGATGATTGAGGCACACCTGATGCGTTTTGCGTCCGGCCAGTATGTCGGTGAAATCAGCAGACTGAATGCTCAGTTCATGGAGAGTGATATTGCTCACGCCTGCCCCTCCATCTTGTTGCGGACTGTATTGACAGGATATTGCCATTTTCGCGTTACCTGAGTTGTCAGGCTCTGATGAGGGCGCTTGTGCTCGCAAGAAGACATGCTTTGGCCTTGCGGCACAAGCAGAGTACGGAAATGAAGGTCGGACAGACGCCGAATCTCCACTTTTGCGATGCAGGGTACATCTAACGCTATTTGATTCCTTGCCATGAGTGGTATCCTTACGCGTTGGTTTTGCGCACTTTTTGCCAATTTTGCGCTGATTTGTTGAATACGCACAGTGTTGATCCTCAATCGAATGCAGTCAATAACTTCTGTCATTTTAAGTTAACTTTTGACGATCATTTTCGAGTTTGATCACACTGACTGGACAGTACATGAGTAAAAAAATCCTTATTTTTGACTATCTGAAAGGTCATGACTTTACTTCGAATTTGAGAGACTTAACCCATTGTGCTTCCTTTGGTGAGATGGCCACACTATTTGATGTGCCAAAAACCACCTTCAGTACCTGGAATACGCATAATCGTACCTCTCACGAGCTGGTTGTCCGCACGCATTTGCGTACCGGCATCCCTGTTCATCAGTTAATTCTGCCGTCTGATTATCCGCTGGAAACGCTGCATCACTCATTGACGGACAGCAAACACGCCAGCCATAGCGTTATTGCGGAAACGTCAAATGAGTACAGAACCGAACGACAAACGACTAGGATTGCCACGGCATCGGACGCTGTCGTCACTTTGTCCAGCTACAGCCTGAGCAATGGAAAATTACTCAGCACGGGCACACTGCCCTACGCTAAGCGCATTTTTCAATCCTGGAACCTCAATGCCGCCTCCACCATTGAAGTGGAAACCCATGAAGGACGGTTCCTCGTTGATAAAAGCCAGAATGATGCCGTAAGCGGTGATTACCTGATTGACATGGACGGCCGCCTGTCGATTAACCCTATCCAGCGGTTACCGAACAAGCTGGCGGTGACGTTTGGTCATACCCGTCTTGAAGTGGACGACAACGAGATCAAGGTGATCGGCCGCGTGGCTGTGAGTTTGAAAAAGCAGTGAACGCAAAACACACTGCCAGCATTCTGTGTCGCAACCTTCGGCCGACACAGAATGTTTGTTACCCAGTCAAACCTCCATCAACCCTTTGCCTGACGTTGAGTGAGGCTGATGAAGTAAGATAAGACGCGTTAAAAGATAAGACCCCACAGCCACACGCTCGGCAATCATAAGTGCTACCTGCTTACTGACACCATTCTCTGATCGCATAGCCGATCTTTGCCTGCAAAATCACTTGAAATATGCCTCTTACTGGATTAGCGTAAGCCGCAATTGTTATGTTATAACAATTGCTTTAGCGCCGAGCGCAACCCTGTCACCAACACGGACGAGAGAATGACAACACTCAATGAAAAGTATGCACTGCTTTCATCTCTGATTGCCTGCGAAGCACAATTATCGGCCCTGACGGAGTACAGCCTGGAAAGCTGCGACTGTTACACACTGGTTCAGGAAAAACTGGACGGTGTGTGTGAGCTCATCACTCACACTGACAATCAGCGGATATGGCAACATTTTGCGCATTGCCCTGAGGTGGATCGTCAGATCAAGAAAATCCGCGAAACATCGATCAAATCTTTGTGTGCTCTGGAAAAGCATCAGTCCAGATGTGCCGTCGATCACCCGTACCAGTTTACCCATTATTTGAATGCGCTGAATGACAGTGCCCGAAAAGAAACCCAATCGGTCAATATCCACCGCGACAGCAGAGTGCTCTTTATCGGTTCCGGCGCGTTTCCGTTGTCGGCGATGACCATAGCTACGCTGACAGATGCCACGGTGAAAGGCATTGATATCGACAAAGACGCTGTCGCTCAGTCGCGACGGCTGAATACCGCGCATTTGCGTATTTCTTTCGAAAGTACGGATCTCATTACCTGCTTAGAGCTGTTTCGCCCAACACACATAGTGATTGCCTCGCTGGTCGAGCATAAATGGGAGGTGTTGTCGGTGCTGCGTCCCTATCTCACCGCAACGCAGCAAGTGTTGGTTCGATACGGTAACGGGCTGAAATCGGCATTTAACTACCCGTTCAATTCCGACATCTCGCTAGGCTGGCGTGCTCAGCCTGTGGACTGCGGCTCTATGCTGTACGACGTCATGCTGATGGAAAAAAACAATGCAATCTGAAACTGAAAACGTCCTGCTGTTCGGCAGTGGCCCGGCTGCCATGCAACTTGCTGTATTACTCAAGCAAATGCCTAGCCTTTATCTGGGTATCGCTAACCGGCCGTCTGACAACTGGCAGCGCTGGCGAGAAAGCTACATCCGGCATGGCTGTATTCTGAGCAAAGCCGCCAAACCCTCGTTATCTGCACTGTCAGGTTATGTCCAGATTAACCGCAGTTACTCTTACCCTGATGACATTGAGCCAGTCTGGCAGACTTTGGTACTGGCGGTTCCCTCTGATGCCTATCTCACTGTGCTGCGTTCATTGCCTGAAAAGGTGCTGATAACACTCAGGCGTGTCATTTTGTTGTCCCCGTCTTTGGGATCCCAGCAAATCATCCGGCATTGGAGTGAGTCACAAGGTTTGTCACTCGATATTGTTGGCTTTTCTACTTATTTTGCCGCGACCAAATGCCAGACAGACCAAAAGGGGGGCAGGATCCCGACGCATGTCATCACTAAAGCCACAAAGAAAAAGGTGTATTTGTCATCCAGCCAGAGTAACCCTCCTACTCAGAGCGCCTGGCATCGCCGCATTGAAACCATGCTTGCCAGCATAGGTGTTGACTATGCCTGGTTAAACGACAGTATCAGTACCGAAGCCCGGAATATTACTTCTTATGTACACCCTGCACTGTTTATCAATGACTTTTCTCTGGAGACGATCACTCATCCGCCAGCTATCCCCGTTTACCTGTACAAACTGTTTCCGGAAGGGCCAATTACTGGTGCAGTGATTCGGCGGCTGGTCGACTTATGGCGGGATATTTCTGTGATTGTCAGCGCGCTTGGTGGCGAAAGTATCAATCTGTTGCAGTTTCTCAATGACGATAACTACCCGGTCAGAGAGGAAAGTATCCCCAGAGAAAAAATCGACCAGTTTACTGATCTCAGTACAACAGAGCAGGAATACCTGATGTACATGCGCTACACCGCCATTCTGATCGATCCCTTCTCCACACCTGATGAAACCGGCCGCTATTTCGATTTTTCCGCGGTGCCGTTTCCTCGTGCACGTGTTGAATCCGGTCAGTGGTTTCTGCCGCGTATCCCCGCTGAAGATATTCGCCTGCTGTACCGCCTGAGAGAAATCGCCCGGCTGATTCATGTTGAGGCCCCAACCGTCAGCGAGTTGATTAATCATTTCGAAACATGGCTGCAAAACAAGCCATACATTGCTATTGAGCCCGCAGCCTTAACCCGAGAAGCCCGACAAGATCTGGCCTATCTGTTATGGCACAACCCTGAGACAAACTCTGCAAAGGAACCTGAATGCTATGAATAATGGCGTATTGTTAACCATTGGCTCTGCGTTCATTTTCAGCATTATGAATGCACTGGTGAAAGCCGCCAGCGACACTATCCCGACTGCTGAAATTGTGTTTTTCCGCAGTATTATCGGCACTGTACTGATACTGCTGCTGATGAAACACAGCCGCATCAGATTCTCTTCTAAAGGTATACCGCTACTGGTATTGCGCGGTGTTTTCGGGGCGCTGTATCTGCTGGCTTTTGTGTATACGCTGGCCAATATTCCGATGGCGGACGCTGTTATTCTGGCGTATCTGTCACCTTTCTTTGTGATTGTCTTTTCGCGACTGATACTGAAAGACAAGCTTCCGCCCCGCTCAGCCTTATTGTTACTTGCTGTTTTAACAGGTGCAGGGCTGATCATTAATCCGCTGGACTATGAATCTTATAATCTTTTTGCACTCGCCGGTGTGGCCAGTGCTGCCTTCGCTGCAGGCGCTTCAATTACCATCAAACAATTAAGCCAGCGCCACCATACTTACGAGATCGTTTTTTACTTCCTGTTCGTCGCCACGCTCATTTCAGCCATTCTCATGGCCGATAACTTTGTGATGCCTCAGGGTATTGCCTGGCTGTATTTAATTGCGATCGGAGTTGTGTCTCTGCTTGGTCAGATTTTCCTGACCCAAGCCTTTAGCCACGAGAATGCGGCCGTGGTTGCCGTTACCCGGTATATCGGCATTGTCTTTAACATTCTCTGGGGCCTGATGTTCTGGCAGGAAATTCCGGACAGTCTGACCATTGCCGGAGGCGTGATTATCGTGATCGCTTCTATTTTGCTCAGCAATCGCAAGCCAGTGGCGGAAAAAGCGGATATTGATGAAGTTAAGGGATCGCAACAAGAAAAAGCCACCGTCAGATAAGCCGGTGCGCACAACGAACCACTTTGGTGGGTGATATCATCCCGAGCCGGTATAACCGGCCCGGGATGGTTGTCGCTTAAGGGGCGTATTTGGCGAAGACTTCTTCTTCGGTCAGATTTTCGGTGTTATTGCTGAAGGCATAGTAAGCCGGTTTTTTGTCGATGAAGATTTGTTGATCCATC
Organism: Photobacterium sp. 2_MG-2023; assembly: GCF_030547675.1. Classification (NCBI taxonomy): domain Bacteria; kingdom Pseudomonadati; phylum Pseudomonadota; class Gammaproteobacteria; order Vibrionales; family Vibrionaceae; genus Photobacterium; species Photobacterium sp. 2_MG-2023. Next base: position 81,258 of record NZ_JAUOQQ010000018.1, on the reverse strand, counting down.
TCCAGCTGACTTTCCTGATCAAGCAAACCTGCCGGTACCATGTACTGTCCTGTTGGCTTGAGGAAATAAAACAAATGGCTGCCACAGTGTTTACAGAACCCTCTTTCCCCCCAGTCAGAGGAAGAAAAACGACTGATGTTTTCTTCACCGGTGAAACTCACTTCAGTGCCAGCAGCTACCGATAAATACGGCCCGCCGCTCCACTTTCTGCACATGCCGCAGTGACACGCCTCTGCATGCAAAGAGCCGCTGGTTGATTTCAGCCCGACTTTGCCGCACAAACAATGGCCGCTCAGGCTATGCGGCGATGAGGTTGGCGACGATGGCGTTTGTGACATAATGCTCTCCTTATCCATAAGCCTCAGATAGCATAGCCGAATTATCTGGAAAGATCCCAGTGCTGACTCACACCACACGCATCAACAAAGTCCTGATCATGGCTGACCAGAATGAAGCTGCCCTTATGCTCACTCAGTGCCTGCGCCATCATGGATTTTCCGTCTAAATCAAGATGATTGTCCGGCTCATCCAGCAGCAATACCCCTTCCTGTTGCTGATGACTCACCACCAGCATCGCCAGCCGCATTCGTTCACCGCCGCTCAGGGTCGACATTTGCTGCCCGGCTCTTTCACGGCGAAAACCCATGCACGCTGCCAGAGTACGTAACTCAGCAGCAGTATAGGCAGAGCACAGACGTGTCAGGTTATCAATCAGGCTAGCCTGCAAATCAAATAAAGAGAAATGCTGATCGAGATAACAAAGCGGCCCGTGCCTGTGAATCTCACCCGACTTGACTGGCATATCGCCCAGCAGCGTTTTCAGCAAAGTCGACTTACCTGTGCCATTACTGCCGCGCAGGTGGATTTTATCGCCATACCAGACGGTTCGGCTGATTGCAGGCAACTGTCCCCGGTGCAGGCCCAATTCAGTGATCGTCAGTAAACGCACACTTCGCTTGTTCGCACTGTCGGTACTGAAGCTCAGCGGCTTGGCGGTATCCACTTTCTCCTGCAGCAACTTCAACTGTTGCCGCGCATGTTCAAGCTGCTGATGTTGCTGATGCTTTCTGGATGATGCCGCGCTTTCTGCCGCATTTTTCTGATAATCGAGCAGCAAGGTGGACTGACTGCCAGTGTGCCTGTCCCGCTTACCGGCCGCGGCACGACGCTGCGCTTTTTCTTCACTACGCTGATGCTGAAGATTGATAGCGTTGATTTGCTGTTTCGCTTTCGACAGTCGTGTTGCCAGTAACTGGGTTTCATGATGTTTCTGTTGCCGGTATTGCACAAAATCTGTGCCATAACAGGCTAACCCTGTGTGACTGAGTTCAACAATGCGATCCGCGTTTTTCAGCAAGGATTGATCATGGCTGATCAGCAATATGCCGCCCTGAAAACAGGTGATTTGCTGTGACAGCCATTCTCTTCCATGCCGATCCAAATGGTTTGACGGCTCATCAAGAATGAGCAGTTCAGCATCACTGCGAAAACAGAGCCACAATCGCAACCTCGTCAGCTCACCGCCGCTCAGGCTGGTACAAGATTGCCCGGGATCGGACGGTAATCCCAGCTCAGCCAGCTGGCGGGACAGGGCAGCAGGCAAATCCCATTGATCGCCTACCGCCTCGAAATCGGCCGGATCGCAACTGCCAGCGGCTATACGTTGCAACGCTTGCAGGCAGCCGTCCACACCCAGTGCTTGTGCGACAGAGCCCAGAGCCGACAAGTCGTTCTGCACGGTCAGCTGAGGTAAGTATGCGATGTTTGAGTGCCTGATCACCCGGCCTTCATCTGGCTGACGGGCTCCGCTTAACAGTGCGGCCAGCACAGATTTGCCACTGCCGTTACGGCCTACCAGTGCCGTGGTTTCACGGTCTAAAGTGAGTGATACATCAGAAAACAGCGGCTCCCCGTGGGGAAGAAAAACAGTCAGAGACTGAGCTTGCAATAATGTCATAAAGACCTCCGGCGCAAGCGCAGGGAGAGACATTACCGTCAGAAGACATTGCTTTTTTGCAGACAGATCTGAGTAGCACAGCCGATCACAATACGGTGATTCACAGTCAGTGACTGCTCAGACAAAGACGGTTAACGCCCACTAACCCTGCGGATCCAAAAGAAAAAGTTCAAAGGATGTCAGGGGTTAGTGATCCATGCAGGCGTTTACTCCAAATGAGGTGATGGCGGCTATTAAACCACCAGAGCGGGCGTACCGCAAGCTGAGAGACCAAGAAAACTGGCCTTATAAATGCAATTTATCCTTTTGCTACTCTGCCTGCTTGATGTTTAAATATCTTATAAATCAGGATGATGTCGGCCTGATCTGGCCTAAGTTAGATTTGCAAAGGATCCGCGATGAATAAGAATTACGATTATCTGGTGATTGGCGGGGGCATAGTGGGCGTTGCCACGGCCAATGCTTTATTACGCCGGCATCCTGCCAGCAAGATTCTGCTGATTGAAAAAGAAAGCACGCTCGCGTGTCATCAGACCGGCCACAACAGCGGTGTAATCCATGCCGGTGTGTATTATGCGCCCGGCAGCCTGAAGGCACGGTTTTGCAAAGAAGGCGTGCAACGTACTGTGGATTTTTGCCGCCAGCATGCTATTCCGGTCGACAACTGCGGCAAATTGCTGGTCGCCACCAATGAAACGGAAGTGTGCCGGATGCAGGATCTGCTGGCACGTTGCCGTGAAAACGGTATTGAAGTCGAAGCGCTGGATCAGGCGCAACTGCAGGCAAGAGAGCCGAACATTTGCGGTCTGGGAGCGCTGTTTGTCCCATCGACCAGCATAGTGGATTACCGTCTGGTTACAAAACACATGGCCAGTGATTTTACTGCCTCAGGCGGCGAAACGGCCCTTGATACACAAGTGACGGACATTACAGAGCGCAGCGATCACATAGAACTGACCTGCTGCCACAGCCACGCAGCGAGTGCCGGTTCTTTTGCTGTCAGAGGCCGTTTTCTGGTGTGCTGCGGCGGACTAATGGCCGACCGCCTGACCAGAATGATGGGGCTGGAGACAGATTTTCAGATCATCCCCTACCGCGGAGAATATTACCGCCTGGCAGCCAGACATCATCAGATTGTCCGTCATCTTATCTATCCGATCCCAGACCCTTCACTGCCCTTTTTAGGTGTTCACCTGACACGCATGATAGATGGCTCGGTGACGGTTGGCCCAAATGCGGTACAGGGATTTAAACGCGAGGGTTACGGGCGATTTAATTTCAGCCTGCGTGACAGTCTGGACATGCTGGCTTTCCCCGGTTTCTGGCATGTCACCGGTAAGCACCTGAAAACAGGATTGCGGGAATTCAAAGATGCCTGGTGGAAAGCCGGATATCTTGAGCGGGTACGTAAATACTGTCCGGCCCTGACGCTGAGCGATCTGGAACCCTACCCGGCAGGTATTCGTGCTCAGGCCGTACTGAAAGACGGCACGTTAGTTCATGACTTTCTGTTTGCAGACAGCCCGCGCAGCCTGCACGTTTGTAACGCGCCGTCACCGGCAGCAACCTCCGCGATGCCGATTGCCGACTACATTTGCGATAAAGTAACTGAAATTCAACGAAAAAGTGAAGCGGGCTGAGAATGTAATGAGTGCCACAAGCCCAGGGGAAAATTCAGGACGAATTTTCAGGTTGTCGGCGCCGGGAGCGCCTACAACCGACCCGGACCACACCAAAGAACAAAAAGGTGCTTTCTGGGTACTCTCTGCCCCCACAAAGAGTATCTGGCGCGCATTAGACAATGCCAAATGAACCTCTAAACTCAAGCGCGACATACAAGCTAAACTTCAAAAATTGCGCTCGCCACATGGATTCCCGCCTGCGCGGGAATGACGGTAATATATTGAATCATAAATAATTTAACTGGTTTTCTGGCTGTACTTTTAAAGCAGAAATGAGAAGTTTGATGCTTGCCACTCCCCCAGGGGAAAATTCAGGACGAATTTTCAGGTTGTCGGCGCCGGGAGCGCCTACAACCGCCCCGGACCACACCAAAGAACAAAAAGGGGTTTTCTGGGTACTCTTTGCCCCCCACAAAGAGTACCTGACGCGCATTAGACGATGCCAAATGAACCACCAGACTCAAGCGCGACATACAAGCTAAACCTCAAAAATTGCGCTCGCCACATGGATTCCCGCCTGCGCGGGAATGACGGTAAAATATTGAATCATAAATAATTTAACTGGGTTTTTGACTGTACTTTTAAAGCAAAAATGAGAAGTTTGATGCTTGCCTCTCCCCCAGGGAAAAATTCAGGACGAATTTTTAGGTTGTCGGCGCCGGGAGCGCCTACAACCGCCCCGGACCACACCAAAGAACAAAAAGGGCTTTCTGGGTACTCTTTGCCCCCACAAAGAGTACCTGGCGCGCATTAGACGATGCCAAATGAACCTCCAAACTCAAGCGCGACATACAAACTAAACTTCAAAAATTGCGCTCGCTGCATGGATTCCCGCCTGCGCGGGAATGACAGTATGATTCTGATTTAAAGGATTTCCCAGCAGCGCGGGCGCACTGCTGTTTAAGGCATGCTTTGAGGAAAATAACCGGTTATCCGGTACGATTACAGACTCGCCATTGCACCTTTGCCAACGCCTTCATAAGCGACGACGTCCAGCGTCTGATGCGCACCAATGGCAGGTTTCACAGCAGCAGCGATATAGTGTGCCAGCAGCTCAATCGTCGTATCTGTGCCAATCATTTCCGTCTCACTTTTGGCGATCGCAAGCTCAAACAGCCCCTGCGGCGCGGTATAACGGAAAGCGTAATGGGTGTCATCACCAGCACCTGCGGCGTGCTCGCTCAGATTCAGCTCAGAAATGCTCACCTGATCTTCTTCTGTGCCCAGATAGATATCCGTCCAGCGCTTTGCCCAGTCGGCTTCCAGCTTAGGATCACGCTGGCCATCGACATACAGTTCAATCGGTGAACGATGGCCATGTGCTATGCGCTGACAGTTGCCGTCATGCTTTTTCAGGCCGTGGCTGTAATGATAAAACGCGCCATCAATCTTCTCTGGGCGTAATACCAGATCAAGACCCTGGACATTGTCCGGCAGCTTACCAGACAGCACCTGATGCAGATGCCGGGTGACTGTCTCTATGGTGATGACGTCAGCATCCACCAGGCAATAAGCCTCTTCCGGACAATGCAAATGGATACTTTTATCGCCACGAAGCAAATCCAGGGTCGCATAGCCCGGCTGAGTCGCGGCCATCCTGACTGAAGCATGTGCTGTCGGCACCAGCAGGCGGTGATCGACATACTGATCCACCAGCTGTTTAATCTGCTTTTTAACGCGGCTGAAATCCAGCACCATGCTCATTTCATTCAGCTCGCCAGACATCACCACATCCAGAATCCAGCTTTCTCCCACCATACCTCTGGCCGGGCACAGATAGGAGGCATCAATAACGGTGAGATCTCTGACAAATAGCTTCACGCTGACGTCCTTACAGAAATGATTGTCGTTTTCGGAGCTGGGCATTATACGCGCACAGCCAAAGGTGTAAACCCAAAGCCGCCGGCATCATCATGCAGATGGCCAGTTGTGTACAAACAACTTTCAGTAGCGGTAGTTCGCCGCCAGAAACAACGAGCTGACACCGCTCTGCTGAGATTCAAAGTTCACTGTATTGCCCTGATCATCCTGCCCTTGCCAGTTTTTCAGCTTGCTTGGCAACACTGTGTGTCTGAAACCGGCTTCGACTGTCATGTCAGTTGAGACGCGCCATGCCAGGCCGGTTTGCATACCAATCACAAAACCACTGGTTTTATAGTCGCCATGATAACTGGAATCGGAGCTGACACTGGCATAACCGAAGTGCAGGCCGACATACGGTGAAAAGTCTTTGTTATACAAGAAAAAATAATCTGTGCCGAGCAAGTTCAGATTGGCAATGTTGTCATATTTCAGCCCTGATGACGGAAACTGACTTTCCGCTACATGTCGTTCAAAACTGTAGTAAAGCCGGCTGCGACCTTCGGGTGTGTAGTAGCCAATATCCACGCCCCAGAAGCCATTGGCATCAGCGTCATCAGAGGATGACGACACGCCGGCTATCGTTGCTGTATCTGTTAACCCCATCAGGCTGACACCGCCTCGTAAGCCGAAGAAATAACGGCTGGCTTCTTTGTCTGCTTCCTGATCGGCCTCTTGGCCCGATGGCAGATCCGCTACGGCCTTGGCGGCAGTCGGTTGCGGAGTTGCCGCTATGGAGCCGGCACTGGTAAGACACCCAAATAACAAAACAGAAGAAAAAGGTAAAAAGGAAAAGGTTCGAAACTGCAAAGCTGCCTCCCTGTTTAAACAGCCATAATGGGGACTTCCCCCGAGCATGAATACTGCTGCATCATAGCAACTCCCTGCTTTGCAGACGAGCGAAATCCCAGCAAAAACAGCAACAAACACTAAGCGTTTATTTTCACTCTTCCCTTAACCAGGCTAATGCGTCAAACGGTGTATCGAAACATTTCACTTCACCCGAGATAAACCAAGTGCCAATTTTGGCCACTATGTCCATCCAGCGCTGGTTGCCATAAATGGCGATCCGGTGAAACTTTTTACCGTGTTTCAGGCCAAGTTTGAGATCATCCCATGCCGCCTGCAATTCCCAGCCTTCAAACTCTGAACCATCAAAATAGACATTAACCTTAGGATTCGCGACACCTTCAAGGGCATCGTCGATCAGTGGGGTGATCCTTTCATAATCCTGATGAGTGAGCTTACCGACAGCTTTCAGTTCCATAAAAAAGTTATCGCCATCTCTGTCCACCTCAAACAATAATCCGTGAGTCGTATTCATAGGGCCTCCGTTTGTCGTTAATGAATAAACAACTGGCTTAGGGTTAAGGATATTCTGGATAAGTGTAGCTGTAACAAGGGAAAACAGGAGATTATGACCAACAGGGAAAATGCAAACACCGGGCTGATTACCCGGTGCTTGATATTGATGAGGATTAAGCAGTTTTTGCGGCCTGCCGCACTTCGGCCCTCAGATCTTTCTTGAGGATTTTCCCGGTCGCATTCATTGGCAGTGCCTGACGAACCTCGACCATGCGCGGGTATTTATAAGCGGCAAGCTGTTCTTTACCCCAGGCTTTCAACGCTTCTTCGGTGACCTGCGCGCCTTCTTTCAGTACCACAAAGGCTTTCACTTCTTCGCCATACTGATCACAGGGCACACCGACGACGGCTACCATAGCCACGTCAGAGTGCGTCATGAACACTTCTTCAATTTCACGCGGATACACGTTAAAGCCACCCCGGATAATCAGATCCTTGACCCGGTCGACAATGAACAAATTGCCCTTTTCATCAAAACGCCCGACATCGCCCGTGTAGAACCAGCCATTGCGCAGGGCTTTCTCATTCTCTTCCGCCCGGTTGAGATAGCCTTTCATGATGTTATGACCACGTATGATGATTTCGCCCGGTTCACCCTGCGGCAGTGGCTGGCCATTGTCATCAACCACACGCACCTCAACACCCTGAATCGGTTGTCCGACTGAACCCGGAATCCGGGGCATGTCCAGATGGTTGAAACTGGCGATAGGGCTGGTTTCCGACAGACCGTAACCTTCAAGAATCGGGACGTTGAATTTCTCTTCAAAGTTACGCAGCACTTCTACCGGCAACGACGCACCGCCACTAACACCGATACGCAACGAAGACACATCGTTGTCTGCTTTGCACAGGTTCATTCCGATATACATAGTCGGTACGCCGGCAAATAGGGTGACTTTGTGTTTTTCAATCAGCCCTTTCACCAGCGCTGGGTCAAAACGGGGCACCATCACCATGGTACAACCCAGGCTGACGGGGGCATTCATATTGACTGTCTGGCCGAAAGTATGGAATAGCGGCAGAGTCAGCAAGTGTACGTCGTCGCCGCGCATTTCCATCAGATTCTGCGCCACCAGAGCGTTAGTGTACTGATTGCTGTGCGTCAGCTCCGCCCCTTTGGGTTTACCCGTGGTACCTGAGGTATAAAGAACCACCGCCGTATCATCCGCTTCACGGGGCGTATAATCACACACAGGTGACTGATCTTTCATGAAGGATGTCAGAGTCGGCAGCCCCTGGTAATCCATCGCAGACTGATCGGCCGTCATCACTACCATGTGCTCGCAGCTATCAACCTGATTAAAGGCTGCCACACCGGCCTGCGCCATTGGCAGTCCTTCCACGCCTTCAAAACAGAAGTAGAACTTCGCCGCTGAATCTTCCAGATGGAATGTAATTTCGCGCTCACGTAACAGTACGTTGAGCGGCACAGTGACTGCGCCTGCTTTTTGAATGCCGTAATACACCAGCGGGAAGAACGGCAGATTGGGACAGCTCAGTGCAACCCGATCACCAGGCTGTATGCCCTTGGCCTTCAAGCCATTGGCGATCTGGCTGGCAATGGCATTGAACTGAGCATAAGTGATCTGAGTGTCGCCAAAAATAATAGCGACTTTGTCAGGCTTGGACACAGCATTACGCTGTAAGGCAGCGGCAAGGTTCAACATAGTGTTTTCCTTGTGTTGAGTTCTACACAACGTTTTATAAAGACAAGCTCCCTGCCTGTCTTCTCATTTGAACCATAGAATTAAACGTACGTTTGACCTGAGTCAACAACGCGGCGTCTCTGTGTTAAAAATATGTGAAGCACCCGACTATGACTCATTATTGCCAGGTCTTGCTGTTGCTTTTTCACCCGCGCCTGAATGCCGTTTCTGTTCCTGCCGGGTCGGAGGAAACCCGATGGACTGCCCTTCAGCGGTCAGAATCGCAATGCGCTCAGGCTGGCCGTCATCCTTCAGCCACAACTCGCCAATACAGCTGCTGTTGACTAAGCGACCGTGTCCCGGGGTGTCCGGATCCCGCTTGTAAATCTTCATGCGTTTACGTTTGGTAAACCAGTTGAGCGGGGAATGCGGACTGTACAACAGCCTGTCCATTCGCTCACAAACCCGTAACAACTTTTCCGGGAAGGTATTTTTAATCCCGCTGGCGGTGATCTGATAAATGTTCGGACTGTTGCGGCGAAAACGCAGCTGAATATCGTAGGCAAACGAGTAATGTACATCGCCGGAAATGATCACGAAATGGGTCGGTGTTTTGGTATGGGTAAATATGCTCAGCAGGGTATTGGCGGCCCCTGGATGAGCCATCCAGTTCTCTGCATCCACCACCAGAGGTTTACCGAGTAATGTCATGATGCGCTGCAAGGTTTCTATGAACTTCACGCCGAAGATAGGCGCGGGTGACACTATGATCACCGCTGGTTCATGAATCAGCGCCTGTTGCATCTCTGTCAGGGCTTCCCAGTCCATCAGACCGGACGGTTTATTCATTTTCGATTCTGAATGCCAGCGCCGGGTTCGGGTATCCAGCACCAGCATCTTGGGTTTTGTCTCTACCTGATAGTGCCAGTGCTCGAAATCATACAGGTGATCTATCATGGCATCATGAGAGGCAGTATCCGGTGCTGAGAAATAGGTGCGGGCCATCGCCATAAATGTGTCGTCAAACTGTTCAGGATCATTGCCCCAGCCCTGGCAGAGCCAGTATCCGAACAGGCTGTTGCCGATAATGCGCTTTGAAAAGGCATGCTGGTATGCCGCCTGTTCCCAGCCGACAGTCAGGTTCCAGTCGTCAGTAACATCGTGATCGTCAAAAATCATATAAGTGGGAATATGTGCGACCAGCCGCTGCACCTTAACCAGCCCGCTGATGAATTCCTCAATTTCCGTTTTTTCCTGTTGCCACAACTGCTGCCATTTGTCCGCCAGCACTTGTTCACCACACTGAAACCCCTGTTTCTCAAGGCGGTCAGTCTCCACCAGCTGCCAGACATTCGGCGACCAGACCAGCAGGTACATCGCCAGAAATTCACTCAGGCCAATCAGGTGGTTTTCACACTCATTGGCCGTGAAGACCGGGCGTTGTTTGGCCGGCAGCCAGCGCAGCATACGGGTGTCTGACAGCCAGTTGCCCGTCGGCTCGTACACAGGCAGAACCTGATCCCGGCCATAGAGCTGGTGATGACTGGCGCGTAACGCCGATAACGAAGCATAAGGGGCATCGGTGAAGGTTTCATCGGGTAATCCGAGCAGGTCGATCACCTGACTGATCGCATCTAACGTCGGCCCGGCAACATGATCGGCATAGATCTGATCGCCACTCATCATCAGTAATGCCGGACGTTCACCCAGCGGCAGTGTTGCCACTTTCTCATCTGCCGCTACCAGGCTGTCTTTACCGGGAAAATGCGGATTACGACAAGAGCCATGCTGAATATAGTCAGCACGGGATTTAATAGTCAGCGTCAGCCGCTCCTCGCCCGGATAAAGCAGCTCAGGCAACAGAGCAGTCAACGCCCCCTTTTGGGTGTCTATGTCGTAGGCCAGCTCGGTATCCAGCGGAAAATCGCCCGAGAATTGTGCCATTACCACCCAGGCCGACTGCCCTATCCGGATCTGCTGTTCGCGGGTAAAGTCTGCCTGAAAGAAAGGCGATGCTTCTTTGCCCTGAAAAAGCTGAAACTGGCCTTCAAGCGGGGCGGATGTCACCATCCACAGCGTAATGACCCTGGCATTACAGCGGCGCAAAACCGGCCCTGTCAGAAATAAAGGCAGCTCATGTGAGCGAGTCGCATTGTGCGTGTTATTGTCGGGGCTGTTAGCTGTCATTTATCCGTGTCACCTGTTACCTGCAATGTCACTCTGTCTATCCGAAATCACCTGATACAAGCTCAGGCGGAACGGATATATTGATGAATTCATTCTACTTCGTACACCTTCGGCTGTTGCCAATAGAATGTCAAAGGTCAATTCTCATCGGCACTGAAACCCTGACGGTCAGCACTGTGACGCTGCGCCCTATTTGGGCAGTAAAGACGATCTGCTCAACTACCGGGCAAAGTGCTTCAGTGTTACTATCTGTGACCATTATGGAATGACAAAGACACTGAACCGTCGTAATGAACACACCAGCCAGCCCAAGTCATACACCCAAGCCGCATCATTTCACGCGTATTCAACGGGTACTGGATTACATCCACACCCATTTGGATCAGCCGTTGAGTGTGGTGGAACTGGCGGAGCAAAGTTGCTGGTCGCGCTGGCAGCTTCAGCGGGTGTTTAACAGCGAAACCGGGCTGACACTGGCGCAGTATGTGCGCGAGCTGAAACTCAGCCGGGCTGCGGAACAACTGTTATCGGGCAATGACAGAATTCTCGACATCGCGCTCTCCTGCGGCTTTAACTCCGAAATCAGTTTTATCCGCGCTTTCCGGCAAATGTTCGGCTGCGCGCCGGGCAGCTATAAAAAACGCGGGCTGCTGACAGGCCTCAGAACCCCTTTGCAATCGACCATACCGGTAACTTTAGCCCCTGAGATCTCACAGCGTCTGTTACAAATCCGTCTTGAGCGCCGCCCTGCCTTTCAGCTCTTCGGCGTGAGCGGCAAAATTCATGGCCTGTTCGCCGATAACCCCGATTACCCGAAGACAGTGCCCGCCATCTGGCACCAGTTTCATCAGCAAGTTACCGGGACAGGCACCATCAGCCAGATAGGTGTGATTGATACCCAGAGCCAGTCGGGTGACGCATTGATTTACTGGGCTGGCATACCATCGGAACAGGCGTCTGATGCGGGGCTACATACTGCGGCTGAGACTCAATGCCTGAATGTCCCCGAGCAGCTTTACGCCGTGATTCCCTACTCCGGGCCTATCCATCAGCTGGATAAAGTGCTCCATTGGTTCATCGCCGCCTGGTTGCCTGAGTCCAGTTTCAAAGGCATAGATGGCTATGAGCTGGAGATTTATCCGCCGCAATTTGATGTCGCCAACCCAGCTCACCGCATGGAGTACTGGATGCCGGTTGAGCCTGCCTGAAAAATCACGACCACAAATCTCATGATGCACCAAATTGTTAATTTTCCTGCCGCAATTTCCTTAGAATGCAATTGATAACAATTAGCATTCACATATTGCAGCAGAGGTTTATTTTGATGTATCGCACTTTCGCTCCTTCCTGGCTGGCTATTTCCATTGCCTCATCCTTCAGCGTATCGGCTGTCGCCCAGACAGACACCCAGACAACCCACGTAGATGACACCATCACGGTGTTAGGTGAGACCTATCGCAACACCGCCACCAAAACCGCACTGACCGCCGAAGAAACCCCGCAGGCTATCTCGGTTATCGACCGCGAGACGCTCGATCTGCGCGGTGCCAGCTCGGTGAGCGAAGCCTTACGCTATGTGTCTGGGGTCAATACCGAACTGCGCGGCGGGGCGGTCACCCGACTGGATCTGTTCAATATCCGGGGCTTCATCAACTATCAGAATTTCTACGACGGTCTGCAGTTGCCCTACCTCAGTGGCTGGAACCTGCAAGGCCAGGTGGATGCCTTTGCCGTGGAGCAAGTGGAAGTATTTAAAGGCCCGACCTCTGTGCTGTACGGCAATATCCCGCCGGGTGGCATGGTTAACCTGATCGCAAAAACACCACAGAAAACCCGGCAAACGGATATCGAAATCAGCACAGGTACCAACAACCTGATGCAAGCCAATATTGACACCACGGGCCAGTTGGAGAACAGCGATGTCAGCTATCGCCTCATCGCTCTGGCGCGGCAAAGGGACAGTCAGGCAAACACTGCCGAAGATGAGCGCTATATGATTGCCCCTTCCATTGACTGGCAGGCTACTGATGACACCCTGATCAACCTCAACCTGTATTATCAGAACGACCCGAGCGCAGGCATTTACACCACAGTGCCGGCAAAGGGTTCTGTGCTGCCTAACCCGGAAGGCAAGTTATCTCCTGACACTTTCACGGGCGATAAAAACTGGAATGATTTCGAACGTGAAGTACTGATGCTCGGCTACAAAGTGCTGCATGATTTTAATGACGACTGGACGTTACTGCATAACCTGAGATACAGCGACGCCAGCCTGCATCAGACAAACACCTACAATGGTGCCTTAGCCGCAGATAACCGTACACTCAGCCGTAATGCCTATCAGACCGATGAGGAGTTAGGATTCCTGACCATGGACAACCAGCTCACAGGCAAACTCCATTGGGGGGCTGCCGAGCATAATGTCCTGATGGGTCTGGACTACCAGTACATGGACTCTTCTGTGGTGTATCAGGACACCCTGGATTTCAGCGTGCCGAGCATTGATATGTTCAACCCGGACAACGATCAGATTGACCCCAACAATCCTGGCTTTAACTACAGAGCCAAGCACAATATCAATACCTCTCAGCTGGGTGTGTATCTGCAGGATCAGATCCGCTGGAATAAGCTTATTTTACTGGCAGGCGGGCGATATGATCATTACGAACTTGACCAGAAAACCGACGGTGTAATATCCGGCGATATTGAGCAAGACAGCTTCTCCGGCCGAATCGGCGCGCTCTATAATCTGGCCTACGGTTTTGCCCCCTATATCAGCTATTCGGAAAGCTTTGAGCCAGTAGCCGGACAGGACAGATTCGGCAAAGTGTTCGACCCTTCTGAAGGCCAGCAATGGGAAGCCGGGGTAAAATACCAGTCTGCCGATAGAACCCAGTCCGCCAGTCTGGCGGCCTACCAGTTGACCAAACAAAATGTAGTGACCCGAGACCCCAATGGCAGTGCCTATGACAAGATCCAAACGGGCGAAGTCCGCACCCGTGGGCTGGAGTTTGAAAGCTTCTGGCTGCTGAATGACAATCTGGATATTGCGCTGAACTACACCTATACCGATGCGGAAGTAACGCAGGACAATACCGGCATCGAAGGAAAAACCCCGGTGTGGATCCCCGAGCAAATGGCATCACTGTGGGCTAACTATTACATCTACAACGGCCTGTTAAGCGGTACTGTACTAGGTGCTGGTGTGCGTTATGTCGGCGAGTCTGAAATCGATGCGCAAAACACCGCCAAAGTCCCTGACTACACCTTGTTTGATCTGTCTGCCCGCTATGATTTAGGCGAGTTAAGTGCCAGCCTGAACAACGTGAGCGCCACCGTCAGTGCCTCAAACCTGTTCGACAAGGAATACTACACCTGTTTCGATCAGAACAACTGCTGGTTGGGCACCGAGCGCTCGGTTGAAGCCAAAGTCGCATTCAGTTTCTGATAGTCACTCTTTGCTGCTGGCCTGAATTCTGACTCCAGAGACCAGAAAAAGCAAAGCCGCACGGTTCCAAGAACGTGCGGCTTTTTCTTCACTCTATTTATCCGGTCATCTGTCCGGCTTCAGCTTACACCTGCTGCGCCTGCCCTTTTGCAACGGCTTTGCGCTTATCACGCCAGGTGCTGAACAGTGGCATCAACAACGCCAGCACTGCCAGCACCATAATGGTTAATGTCATTGGACGTTCTACCAGGAAAGCGAAAGAACCATCAGACAGCGTCAGCGAGCGGCTGAGGTTTTTCTCCAGTATGTCGCCCAGGATGAAGCCCAGCAGCATAGGTGCCATGGGGAAGTTGAGCAATTTCAGGAAGGTCGCAATCACTGTGATCAATACCATCATCTGGATATCAAAGGCATTGAAGCTCACCAGATATACCCCTGTGATGGAGAAGAACAGAATCAACGGAATCAGGATCGGACGCGGGATCACCAGCAGCCTGGAGATGTACGGGATCAGCGGCAGGTTCAGAATCAGCAGCACCAGGTTACCGAAGTACATTGAGATGATCACCGACCAGAAGACATCCGGATTATCAATGAACAGGCGCGGACCTGGCTGAATACCATACGCAATCAGTGCACCCAGCATAATAGCGGTTGTGCCCGAACCGGGAATACCCAGTGTCAGCAAAGGGACGAAAGAGCCGGTAGATGCTGCGTTGTTCGCTGACTCAGGAGCAGCCAGACCCCGTAACGCGCCTTTGCCGAATTTTTCTTTCTCTTCTTTCGGCGCCAGATTACGCTCCATGCCGTAGCTCAGGAAAGAGGCAATGGTGGCCCCGGCGCCTGGCAATACACCAACCAGGAAACCAAAGACTGAAGAACGCGCTACCGTTGGTGCCACATGCTTCACTTCTTCCTTGCTGAGTTTCATGCTGCCCAGATTGTTCATGTCCATCTGCGCATCTTCATGCCGGTGCTCACCCCGCAGAACCGTCATCACCACTTCGGTCAGCGCGAAAGTCGCCATAGCCAGCAGCAGGAAGCTGATACCGTCAATCAAATCGACATTATCGAAGGTAAATCGCGGCACGCCTGTCATGACATCGTTGCCGACGGTCGAGATCATCAGGCCGAAGACTGTCATCATCAGGGCTTTGAGCACCTGGCCTTTGCCGGAGAAAGCGGCCACCGCTGTCAGACCCAGAATCATCAGCGCAAAATAGTCGCTGGACTGGAAACTCAGTGAGACTTTGGCCAGAGCAGGCGCTGCAAAGAGCAAAATGATGGCACCAATTGTTCCGCCAGTGAAAGAGGAATACGCGGCCAATGCCAGGGCTTTACCCGCCTGATTTTTCTGCGCCAGCGGGAAACCGTCAAAGGCTGTAACCACTGTGCTTGAACAGCCCGGCGCATTAATCAGTATTGATGAGGTTGAACCACCAAAGACAGCACCGTAGTACACACCGGCCATCAGGATAATGCCAGAAGAAGGATCAAGACCATAAGTAATAGGGATCATCAGTGCGATGGCAGAAATCGGGCCAAGACCCGGTAACATACCAATGAATGTCCCGGCAAAGCAGCCAACCACCACCATCATCAGATTGAAGGGCATAATTGCCGTCGACAATCCAGTCATCATTCCATCGAACATAATTAACCCCCGAGAATACTCGTTATCAGTCGGCCAGGGGCCAGATAGATGTCAAGCAACTGCGTCAGCAAGAACCAGAAGCACACGGCAAATGGCACAGACGCCACCAGCAGAACCTTAGGACGACGCTCACCCAGCAACCAGTAGCCTCCCATCAGAAAGATCACTGTCGACAACATGAAACCAATCCATTCAAGGGAAGCGGCAAAAATCAGCATCAGCAACAGCAGTTTGGTGATCAGAACAAAATCCAGTCCCCGTAAATCCAGTTTGTCATCCTGACTGCGGCTAGCCGTTACCAGTTGGCATAACGCCAGCACAATGCCAAGCCCTGCCAGAGTCAGTGGCAAAGATTTAGCATTGAAAGGCTGATATTCATCGCCGGGGAACATCTCAATTCCGCTGCCGTAGTAACCGTAAACGATGGAAAAGCACAGAAACACCAGTCCACCGATATGATCTTTCGTTATAGTCATGGTCATCCTCACCACTATCGGTTTGACCCGGCCCCAGACTCAGGCCGGTTTGTTACTACGCGCACCACCCAGTCAGGCGGTGCGCAACATGTCATGCAGACAGGATTACTTCAGGAAGCCCAGTTCACGCATCAGATCGCCGATTTCTTTTTCCTGCTGTGACAGGAAGGCAACGAACTCTTTACGAGGCTTGTAGATTTCAGTCCAGCCGTAACGGTCACGCACGGTTTTCCACTGCTCTGTGTTGTACATCTCGCCCAGTACCTCGGCAAACTCATCCGCTTTTTCATCGCTGAGACCCGGTGCGGCAAAGAATCCACGCCAGTTCACGAAGGTTGCGTTATAGCCAAGCTCCTGCAGAGTCGGTACTTCCGGCGCTGAAGGAGAACGTTGATCACCTGTCATCGCCAGGATGCGGATTTCACCGGCATCTGCCAGCGTCAGGGCTTCACTCAGGCCCGTTGAAAGCAGTGTGGTTTCGCCAGACAGCAAACCGGCCATGGCTTTACCTCCAGCATCATACGCGAGGTACTTCAGACGGCGCGGCTCACCACCACCGGCTTTGAACGCCAGTGCGGCAACCAGGTGATCCATGCTGCCGCGTGCAGAGCCGCCCGCCACTGTGATACTGCTGGGATCTTTTTTGTAATCGTTCACTATGTCAGTGAAGCTGGTGTATTTAGATTTAGCCGGCACCACAAATGCAGCGTAGTCACCCACAGTGGCGGCTACCGGGGTCAGATCACGGAATGACTGAGGGAAAACTTTAGACAGTGAGCGAATCACAATAGGGGTAGAGTTAACCATCAGGGTGTCTGTGGATTGCTCAGCGGTTTTAATCAGGTACGCAATGGCTTTACCGCCGCCGCCACCGGACATGTTCTCGTAAGAAATGGTGTCAACCAGATCAGATTTTTTCAATACTTCACCGGTACCGCGTGCTGTGCTGTCCCAACCGCCACCAGCACCGCCAGGTACCAGAAAGTGAATGGAATCAACTTTAGCCTGAGCACTGACACTCAATGCAGAAGCCATGATTGCAGCAAGTACGGAGACACGTTTGCGGGTAATTAACTGAGTAAGCATACCTTTTCCTCGTTATTAGATTGGGGTCCATCGCCCGACCTGATTTACCGCTATGGCTCAAACTTATTGTCTGCCTGCGGCTTCAGGTTCTGTTATTGCTTAACTACTAAGTCAAGGTATGCCACGTTCAGAAACATGAAAAGATTGTAAAAATAATGTGAATATCGGGCGTAAAATGCATTAAGTTCATATTGTTCACAGCATTTCGGTGCCACTGACGGTACACTGTTTCACAGATGTTACAAAGGTAGACGGAACACCTTCTCACATGACTAAGTTGTTGTCTTTGCGTCATTTTCGACTCAAAACCCGGATGGTCTTAATCCTGGGTTTTATCGCGATCCTGCAAGCGGGAGCGCTCGGCCACTTTACCATTCGCTATCTCGACAGTGTGTTACATGAACAAATTGGCCAGCAAGCGATACGGGTAGCGAAAACCATTGCAGCCTCACCCGATGTGATTCGCGCCGTATCAGACAGAGACACCGCATTTTTGCAGCCACTGAGCCTGAAAGTGGCCCAGGCCGCCCAGGCAAGATTTGTTGTTATTGGCGACAGCCAGGGCATTCGGCTTGCCCACCTCAACCCGCAGCGTATCGGCAAATCTATGTCGGATGACGACAGTGACGATAACAGCCAGGCGCTGATTAACGGCCAGGCGTATGTCGCACTGGATCAAGGCAGTATCGGCTGGTCAATGCGTGGCAAAGCCCCTATTTTCAGCACAGATGGTGCTCAGATCATCGGCATAGTTTCAGTTGGCTATTTGCTGACCGAAGTCGATGCCATTGTCAGCCGTCATCAGCTTTCCATGATTGTTGCCAGTACGCTGGCCTTTCTGTTCAGCGTGATCATGGCACTCTGGTTTGCCAATCATTTCCGCAAAGCCATTTTTGATTTGGAGCCTGAGCAGATTGGCCGGCTGTTTCATGAACGCAATGCCACGCTGGAAACTGTGCGTGAAGGCATAGTGGCCATTAATCAGCACGGTATCATCACCACCTTTAACCATGCCGCCATCAAAACATTGCAATTGCCGGCTGACGAAAAATACATTGGCCGTCATATTCATGATGTGTTACCCGACAACGGAATGCTGGATGTACTGGAAAGCGGCGAGCACCATTTTGACCAGGAAATCTGGCTGCATGACCGCAACCTGATCGCCAACCGTTTTCCCATGGTGCAGGACGGTGAAGTCACAGGGGTGGTATCCAGCTTCCGGCTGAAAAACGAAGTCGATCTGGTCAGCCGTAAACTGACCCGTATTCAGCAATATGCCGATAGCCTGCGCAGCCAGTCCCATGAGTACAATAATAAGCTGCACACCATAGCCGGTCTGATTCAGATTGGTGCGGTTGAACAGGCGCTGAAGGTAATCGGGCAGGAAACATCCAGTCATCAGAGTTTTATTCAGACCATAATGAAAGCAACCTCAGACAGCATTCTGGCCGGGTGCCTGCTCGGTAAATACAACAGGGCCAGAGAACTGAACCTGGAACTGGCCATTGACGACGACAGCCAGATGTCGGACATACCGGCCTCTCTGCCCCGCGAGCAATTAGTCAGCATACTGGGTAACTTAATAGACAATGCGCTGGAAGCAACGCTCAGGCACCATGGCTCGGGCGGTATGGTACTGCTCAGCATGAGTGACTTAGGTAAAGAGCTGATTTTCGAGGTCAATGATCAGGGGCCTGGCATTGCCGAAGGGGAACAAGATAAAATTTTTACCCGTGGTTACACCACCAAGGACGTTGAAGGACACGGCATCGGACTGCATTTAGTCAAACAACTGACAGAACATCTCGGCGGCATCATTACCGTCGAACCCGCTGAACCTTCCGGCAGTCGTTTTACTGTGTACATTCCCAAATCACTGCGTCGTTCAGACAATGCAACAAAACATGGACAAGAGGAACAACAATGACAGCACCCATTACTGTCGTCATTGCAGAAGATGATCCGCAAAATGCGGAAATACAGCGCCGGTTCGTCGAAAAAACACCGGGCTTTCAGGTTGTAGGCATAGCCCATGGCCTGGATGAAGCCAGGGATTTGATTGACGTGTTCCAGCCTCAGTTACTGTTATTGGATAATCAGTTCCCGACCGGAACCGGGCTGGAACTGCTCAGGGAACTGCGTGCTGAAAGCTGCCATACCGACGTGATTCTGGTGACGGCGGCCACTGAAGTCGATACCCTGCGCACCGCGATGCGCAGCGGGATATTTGATTACATTTTAAAACCTGTGGTGTTTGAAAGACTGCAGTCGGCGTTATTCAATTTCAGCGCTCACCTGGACAAGTTGTCTGACATGCACTCGCTGGTGCAAAGCGATGTCGATGGTTTGCTGCAGCCCACCTCTGCCACTGATCAGCCCGCGCCGCAAACGCCGCCAGCCACGGCCTCACGGTTGCCGAAAGGTATTGATGGCCTGACGCTGGATAAAATCCGCAGCGTATTCACCGATCCGAACATTAATCTCAACGCCGAGCAGGTGGGTCAGGAAATTGGGGCCAGCAGAACCACTGCCCGTCGATACCTTGAGTATCTGGTCAGTACCGATGAGCTGAGTGCCGAAGTCTCTTACGGCAGCGTCGGCCGGCCGGAGCGAAAGTACCGCAGTCAGGCATAGCTGCTGGCTGCGGCCAGCCCTGCCGATGACGGATATAAGCCGATCTTGACTGTGTTTAACGGCCACCCGCCAGATCGATAAAAGATCCGGTCGAATAAGACGCCTGATCCGACAATAACCAGCAGATCGCTTCTGATACTTCTTCGGCAGTGCCGCCGCGCTGCATAGGTATCGCTGATTTCAGCCGTTCAATCCGATTCGGTTCACCACCTGAGGCGTGCATGTCGGTGTAAATGAAGCCGGGACGAACGCCGTTGACACGAATGCCTTCACTGGCCACTTCCAGTGACAGCCCGCGGGTCATGGTATCCATTGCCCCTTTCGAGGCTGCATAATCAACATATTCAAAGGGCGCGCCGGTGCGGGAAGCCGCCGAAGAGACATTGACAATCGAGCCGCCCTGGCCGCCTTGCGAATAAGCCATGCGCCGGATCGCTTCCCGGCAGCATAAAAAGCAACTGGTGACATTGGTGTGCATCACGGCATTGATTCGCTCTGCTGTCATGTGTAACACCGGCATCTGTTGCATCAAAATACCGGCGTTATTCACCAGTCCGGTTATCGGCCCCAGTTCATTATCCAGTGTGGCAAACAGTCGCATCACCTCCTGTTCCTGAGACACATCCGCCTGTATAGCAATGGCGTTCACGCCATATTTACGCGCCCGATGCACAATTTGCTCTGCCGCTTCGTGCTCAGAACGATAATTCACGCAGACACTCACTCCCTGAGAGGCCAGCTGAATCGCTGTAGCCGCGCCAATTCCCCGGCTGGATCCGGTAATCAATACTACCCGCTCTTTTGGCATCTCCGATTCCTTTTCATTCCATAGTTATTGATGAGGTTCAGTGCGCAAGACCGCGGCATTCGCAAGACCGGCTGGCTGGCCTTTGCCGTAACTCACCACATTGGCCAGAGCCGTTTCAAAATACAGTGTGTAACTGTCCTGTTCGACAAACCCCAGGTGTGGCGAACATAACACGTTCGGCATGGTTAGCAGTGGCTCGTCAGCGGGTAAAGCAGGCTCTGTCTCGTAAACATCCACTGCCGCATAGCCAGGTTTCCCCCGCTCAAGGGCTGCCACCAGCGCGCCGGATTCCACCAGTTCAGCACGACTGATATTCACAAACAGTGCATCGGCTTTCATCAGTGCCAGATCGTCGGCCGTTACGCATCCGCGGGTGTGCACGTTGAGCCGTAAATGCAGCGACACAATGTCAGACTGAGCGAAAAACGCCGCTTTCGACGGCGCGGCCTGATACCCTTGCGTGACAGCCAGATCGCGGGAATGTTCACTGCCCCAGACCAGCACCTTCATATCAAACACGTCTGCGATCCGGGCAATACGCTGGCCGATTTTACCAAAGCCCCAGATCCCCAATGTTCTGCCACTCAGGCTACGGCCCAGCTGTGGCAATCCGGACTGCTGCCACTCTCCCACCTGCAGATGCTGGCAATAAGGCAGCAGTTGCCGGCTGGCCGCCATGATCAGCGCCCAGCATAATTCCGTAGGCGCGACAGGTGAGCCGACACCTTCCGCCACAGCAACCTGATGGCGAGTACAGGCGTCAAGATCCAAATGATTGCTGATCTTACCGGTCTGGCTGATCAGTTTAAGGCGGGGAAGATGGGCAAGTAAGGCGTCGTCAATGACAGTGCGTTCACGGATCAGCACCAGTACGTCTTTGTCTTTCAGTCTGTCGATAAGCTGAGACTGATCAGCAGGCGGCGATGTGTACACAGTCACATCGTATTCATTCAGAAGAGAGTAACAGGGCAAGGTACGGACAACATCCTGATAATCGTCCAGAATAGCAACCTTCATTCCTTTGCCTCCGGTGGGTAAGTGCCGATATTCAAGCACTCTTCTCATGAAAAAACAACCTGATACTCAAGACGCTGGCGGCCGGGTAATCACACAGAAAACCTGTGTTCAGCCTGATTTTTTCAAGCACTTACCGGTAATCTGTTACCGAATGTTATTCTCATCTGCTATGATTTCAGCTTCTCAGAATCAGACAAAACACCATGACCACAACTTTTACTTCAACCCGCAATCGCGCTGGAATGATAACTATCGTTCTGGCGTCATTGCTATGGCTGAATGTGTTGTCGGCTGTTGTGGTGATCAATCCGGCTTTTCATCAGGGTACCCCGAGCGGCTTGACCGGGGATAAAATCCTGATCTGTACAGTGCATGGCCTGCAATGGGTATCAGTCGCCGATCTGGTTAATCAGCATGACGGGTCGTCGCATGCACAATGGCAAAATCACTGCCCACTGCTCACGCCATTACAGCCCATCCATTACGACACCAGTTATATTCAACCGCTTATTCTGGCATCCGTTGCGATTTTTTCCGGCCTGCGCCGTATGTTCTGGCTCAGTGCTAACAACAAACTGTATGAACTGTTTGGGCCAAAACACTCTCCTCCGCCGATAAGCACATCATCACATCCCGTTTAACATTTTTGATTGCTTAATACCCATTGGAGAACACAATGAAACCATTACACGCTTTGCTGCTGGCCGCTTCTGTCTTCACCTCCGGCCTGGCAACGGCCCACGAATTCAAGTCTGGCGAGCTGCACATTGATCATCCCTGGTCTAAAGAAGTCCCGCCTATGTCTTCGGTTGCCGCCGCTTTTTTCTCAATTGATAACCACGGTGATCAGGCGGATGTCCTGTTGCGGGCGGAATCGCCCATTGCTGATAAAGTCGAACTTCATGAACATGCGCACGAAAACGGCATGATGAAGATGCGCAAAGTAGACGACATTCAGATCCCTGCCCATGACACTCAAATGTTAAAGCCCGGTGGCTACCACATTATGATGTTTAACCTGACATCAGTACCTAAGCTGGGGGATAGTTTCCCGCTGACACTTTATTTTCAGAACGCCGGTAAATTGGAAGTGAAAGTGAAGGTAGAAAAAGCCGACTACATGATGAACACCGGACAGAACATGGATCACGGCAACATGGACCACTAAAGTTTGAACCACGACAGCATGCATTGATCTGTCATCAAACAACAAGACCGTCTACACCTCGCTGGTTTATCTGGCGGGGTGTTTTTGTTTCTGCGCCCGGACACGTTTCGGCACACGCATAAATCATTCCAGAAGCCCGATTTGTCGCCTCTCCCAACCAAAGTGAACAACTAAGACTAAAAAACCATCTCATCAAATAGAGTTAACTGTGCAACTTATTTCGCAAACCTGTGATCTTTGTACTAATTTGACTTTAAGCATACCTGGATGACAAGAAGTTCCTAAGCTGGGTAGCTCTTTATAGCGTTTTCAAGGATTGAGGATGGATCGGTAATGAATCAAAGCACAACGTTTTCCCTTTCATGTCTTGTACTAAGCACTTTATGTATCTCTCTCGCCAATGCCTCTGAGCACCGCGTCGGACTCCGCGCCAATTACACTTTTGCTGATGATGCCTGCGAAAGCCATAACATCAGCTGTGATGACGACGCGCCAGGCGCGGGAATTTTCTATAACTACGCCTGGACTCCACGCTGGGAGCTGGACGTTGCCTACGACTATTACGGCCAGTTTGATGCCACTTATCCGGCTCTGGATGACCCTTCCGTTGGCGCCGATTATGAAGGTGATGTATTAGGGCTGTCAGCCTCTCTGGGCTATCGTTATCCGGTATCGGATGTGGTGTCTGTGGTGGGTAAAGCCGGCGTGATGGCCTGGCATGTTTCCAGCGATGGTAAAGAAATTGCCGGTACTGTATCTAACGACGAAGATGGATTCTCCCCCATAGTCGGTGTCGGCGTTGACTGGGACTTTACACCGCGCTGGCGAACCGGACTCAGCTATCAGTTTGCCAATGATGTCGGCGACGATGGTACGGCTGGTGCCGATCTCCATACCCTGATGCTGGGTATCAGCTACCGGTTTTCAGGTAATGACCCGCAACCTGTCGCAGTTGTTGAACCTGAGCCAGAACCCGCTCCGCCGCCTGCCACTCAGGAAGCCTTTACACTCCAGGTGGATGGTGCTCAGTCCAATGCGATCTTCGAATTCAATTCTGCCAAGCTTCGTCCTGATATGACTTCCACGTTCCAACCGATGCTGAATCACCTGAATCAGTATCCGGAAGCCATGTTGCGCGTTGAAACCCATACCGACGATGTTGGCTCGGAAGACTACAACATGAAGTTGTCTGAACGCAGGGCGCAAAGTGTTGTGCAGTATTTTGAACAACAGGGCATTACCCCTGACCGTATCAGCTACGAAGCGTTTGGCGAAACCAAGCCGCTGGTCAGTAATGACACCCCGGCTAACCGTGCTATGAACCGACGCGTAGTGCTGACTTCTCCTCAGTTTACAAGGAAGGCAACCCAATGAAGAACAACATTAGCCGGTACTTAACACTATGGCTGGGTATTTTTCTCATGGCGCTGACTCTGGCAGGTTGCGGCGGAGAAAGTAGCGGTCTGCCCAGCCAGAAAGACAACGACGGCAACGCCGTAGATAAGGGCGGTAAAACCGTTCGTAATCTCGAAATCACCCCCAGCGCGAACACAGCAGAAGCTGGCAGCTCCCTTAGCTTTACCGTGAATGCCATTTACGCGAACAAAGATAAAAAAGATGTCACTCAGTACGCGCAATGTACCAGCAGCGATGAGTCAGTTGCCACCGTCAGTGACAAAGGCGTGATCCAGGCCATTGCGGCAGGCGAAGCCACCATTTCCTGCAGCTATGCCGGTGTGAGTGGCGGCGGAGTTGTGATTACGGTAACAGGCGGCCATACGGTCAGCCAGTTGCAAATCACTCCCGGACAGGTGTCAGCAGCCGCAGGAACACAGGTGCAGTTTACCGCGCTGGCTTACTATCACGATGGCAGCCGTGAAGATGTCACCAGCCAGACAATCTGGAATACGACAGATGCCAGTACCGTTGAGCTAAGCACCGACGGTATAGCCTCCGCCAAGGCATCAGGAACCGCCACTGTTACCGGGCAATTTGAAGGCGTCAGCAGTAATCAGGCGACGATAAAAGTGACAGATGAGACATTGAGTTCAATTCATCTCTCACCCGCTACGGCATCATTGGTCACTGGTACACAACAGCAGTTTACTGCCACTGGTCTGTTCTCCGATGGTTCGACACAAGACTTAACCTCTCAGGTCACCTGGAACAGCGACAATACCGCAATTGCGACCATTTCGGCATCCGGGTTAGCTGAAGCTGTTACTAATGGGACTGCCGTCATCACCGCCAGTTTCGGTATCCTACCCAGCGATCCTGTGAATATCACTGTTACGGCTGCGACAGTTAATTCAGTGCAAGTCACACCTGCTAACCTGAGTCTGGCCAAGGGCACCAGCCATGCCTATACGGCCATAGCGCATTTTAATAACAGCACCTCGCAGGATGTCAGTGCGCAAGCGACATGGAGCAGTACCGATACCGCTGTGGCGACCGTTTCCACTACAGGTGTTGTCAGTGCTCTCGCGACGGGGTCTGCCGCTATCTCTGCCAACTTTGGCGAAACAGACAGCAATAACGCGAGTCTGGAAGTGACGGCAGCAACCGTGTCGTCTATCTCAGTTGAACCAGAGACGGCCAGTATTGCTAACGGCACCACCCAGCAATTTACCGCCACCGCCAAGTTCTCCGACGGCAGCACCATGGATGTGACCGATCAGGTAAACTGGAAAAGCGGCGATACCAGTGTTGCGACCCTGTCTGCAACGGGTTTAGCCCACGGTCTGGGTGAAGGCAATACAGTCGTTACCGCCCATTATCAGGGGGTCAACAGTGCCGACATTCCACTCTCAGTCACACCAGCGACCGTCAGCGCCATTGCTGTGACTCCCAACGCTCCAAGCATAGCCAATGGTACAACGCAGCAGTTCACTGCCACGGCAACCTTTTCCGATACCAGCACGCAGGATGTCACCCATCTGGTCAGTTGGGTCAGCTCGGACACGGGTGTCGCCAGCATCAATACCTCAGGTCTGGCGCAATCGCTGGCAATGGGGACGACAGAAATTACTGCCAGCTATCAGGGGCAAACCAGTCCGGGCGTGACCCTGAATGTCACCGCAGCAACGGTAACTTCACTCGCAATCACCCCGCTCAATGCGACTATCGCCAACGGCCTGACCGAGCAGTTCGAAGCCACAGCCACCTTTACGGATACGTCCACTCAGGTTGTCACTGATCTGGTGAGCTGGCACAGCAGTGATACCAGTGTCGCGACTATCACAACAGACGGTCTGGCACAGGGTATATCCGTTGGGTCGGCAACCATTACTGCAAATTATGGGAGCAGTTCAGCGGACACAACCCTGACGATTGGTCCTGCTGTACTGTCGCGGGTTCGGATAGAGTCGGATCACTCAGGCAGTCTGGCCGTTGAGTTGCTTGGTTCAGACATTTTCAATGTCTCAACCCACGCCTACTATTCTGACGGCTCCAAGGTACTGGTTGATAATAGCAGCGTGACCTATCACGTCTCCGCAGCGTCATTGCTGGCGGTCAGCACAGAGGGTGCCGTCAGATTACTGGCAGGCGTATTGTCTGATGTACTGATTACTTCCACCGCCGATATATCAGGCACCGATGTTGATAGTGAAAATGCCATCAATATCAGTTGCCTGGCAACCGTACCCGGAGTGCTGTCTGTTTGCACCATCAACTCTGTCGAGAAAAGCGATTTAGAAATGTAACACCACTGCAACCATTAGCCCGCTGGCCACAGCGGGCTTTTTCATCAACTGCACCTTCTCATCTGAATCATCAAGAGCAGCAACGGCTGCCCCACTTTTGACACTCAGGGTTTCCTGCTAATTCGTCACTTCCCGCGAAAAGCAGCCAGACCAGTGTAAATTACCACCGATAGAATTCCCCATGAGAATACATGCCCCCCTAAAGAAGCAAAAAATATATGCAACTAATTTAGCAAGATTACCATCCTTGTACTAATTTGGCTTTAAACAGCTTTGAATAAAAAAATCACCCATAAAAGTAATTATCTCAAGGATTGATGAAGTTGATTGTTCACTGATTGTCGTGAGCAGCCAGGCAAAAACAATGCTGCCAGAATCCGGAATTCTTGCTCTGCGGTGACAGTTGTATCGCGATGTCGGAGCGGATACATGCAACAGACAGCTCTCATGACATAGAGCCAAAAGTGTTGTGCAGTACATTGAAAGCACAGGGAAACCCCCTGAAAAAGTCAGCTACAAAGCGATTGGGGAAGCGATGTCTCTGGCCGGAAATCGTCCAGGGCACGTGCTATGAACCCTCGTGTAGTAACTGACACTACCCACAATTACAAGGAAGGCAATCTAATGCGAAACGACATTTGCCAATACGTCAAAAAATGGCTGGGATATTTACTCATGGCACTGGTACTCGCCTTAGCCGGCTGTGGCGGTGATGAAAGCGCTACAGCCGGTCAGGAAAGCAGAACGGCCAAACACAGTGTTGAAAACGGAAAAAATGATTTCAGCACATTAGCTATTATCCCCAGCGCTGATTCAGTAGAAGTAGGCCACTCACTGAGTTTTATGGTCAAAGCGACTAACAGTTCTGGTGTGGCACACGATGTCACGACTCAGGCAACCTGCGTCAGTAGCCAAACTGCAGTAGCGACAATTAGCACCAGCGGTGTTATCCAGGCAGTTGCAACGGGAGAAACATCGATATCCTGTGATGTCGGCGAGTTAAGTGCAGGAGGCATCGTAATTCGTGTGTCCGGTAAACACTCTGTCAGCCAGCTCCAAATTACACCAGGGGTGACATCGGTAGCGAAAGGGACTCACGTTCAATACACCGCATTAGCTTTCTATCATGACGGGACCCGAAAGGATGTCACTGATCAGGTCGTCTGGAGCAGCAGTGCATCAGGTACCGCCAGTGTTGACAGCAACGGACTGGTTATCGCGCAAGCTGCAGGGAATACGGTAATTACCGGTGTATTTGATGGTATCACCAGCAACAGCGCTGATCTGACAGTCACCGATGCATCTTTGGTCTCCCTCGACATCACAACTTCTGGCCTTTCTCTGGCAATCGGTACAGAGCAGCAACTGACCGTTATTGGTCACTACACGGACGGAACAACGCAAAACCTGACGGCTCAGGTGGCTTGGAATAGTGATGACCTGCTTCTGGCGACAGTCTCAGATACCGGTCTGCTCATTACCTTGTTAAACGGTACAGTGACGATTTCAGCGAGCCTGGGTGACGTAACCAGTGACGGCATACTGGTTACCATTAAACCTGCAGTTATGAACGGTTTGCAAATCACCCCGGGAAACATCAACCTGCCGGAAGGCACATCACATCCTCTGACTGCCATTGCTTCTTTCTCTGATGGTACAACACAGAATGTGACGAATCTGGTGAACTGGGCCAGCAGTGATACCGCCGTCGCCAATGTTATGCTTACTGGCTCAGTCCATGCTTTGGCAGAAGGTACTGCCGTTATTTCTGCCAACCTGCAAGGTATAGAGAGTAACCACGCCAGCGTTACTGTTTCTGCGGCAAGCGTATTATCGATCTCGGTTGATCCGCTGCTGACCACGATTGCAAACGGAACCACTCAACAGTTAAAAGCCACAGCGTTATTCTCAGATGGCAGTCTTGTCGACATCACCGCGCAGGCCAACTGGCTCAGTGGTGACACGAGCATAGCAACTGTTTCTACCGACGGTCTTGTTCAGGGGATCGCTGAAGGAAGTACTGTGATTTCAGCACACCTGCAAGGTACAGTAAGCAACGAGCACTCATTAACTGTCACTTCAGCACTCCTTACTGAGCTGAGCATTACACCAGTGACAACGAGCATTGCCAAAGGTACAGCTCAGTTATTCAATGCCATTGCGACCTTCTCTGACGGTACAACACAAGATGTCACGAACCTGGTCAGCTGGGCCAGTAGCAATACTCAGGTCGCTATCATTGATGCCAAAGGCCGTGCTCAAGCACTGTCTCAAGGGGCAACCAACATAGTGGCTCAATACCTGGCAACCCAAAGCCTCTCTGTTACTCTGACAGTAACAGCAGAAACCATGACTTCCCTGAACATCACGCCTGCGATACTCAATCTGGCAAACGGTTTGGATCAACAGTTACAAGCTGTCGCTACCTTTACTGATGGATCCACCCAGGATGTGACAGATTTGGTCAGTTGGCTCAGTAGCAACACTGCTGTTGCAACTGTCAATTCAGGCATGGTGCAAGGTATTTCTGAAGGTGCTGCGACAGTTTCAGGACGATATGAAGGCTTCGAAGGCACCGCAGATCTCAATGTAACCGCGGCTGCACTGGATCGCGTTCGGGTGGAATCTGATCACATGGGTGAGCTGGCCATTCAATTACTCGGTTCGAGTATCTTTAATGTGACTACCAACGCTTACTATACCGACGGTACCCGTATAGTTATTGATAACAGCCTGGTGACTTATCACTCAACTGAAACATCATTGCTTACGGTTAACACTGAAGGTCTAGTGACATTGAAAGCTGGTGTGCTTACCAATGAGCGCATTTCCTCAGTGGTGAATTTCTCCGGTACAATGGTCAACAGTGAAAATACTATCAATGTGAACTGTCTGGCAGCATTGCCACCTCTGGCATCGATTTGTACGATTGGCTCAATCGAGCAGCCTGCTTCAGGTCACTAAGCCTGCATGCGGCCCATTGATACTGGGCCGCATTCTTTCCCTTCATCTCCTGCCTTCAGGGCATTGCAAACTCAATTCAGAACGGCAACTGCGTTTTCTTCCAATATGAAAATTTTATGACAATGACGTCACAGGGATTGACCAAACACTTCAGCAGACTAATATATACGGAAATTCGAATATGGTTATAAGCATGCTACCACATCAATTTTTTAAACTGCTGGCAGATGAAACCCGTGTGCGTTGCTTACGGTTAATCGTGAAAGAGCAATGTCTGTGTGTGGCCGAGCTGACCGAAGCACTGCAGGTCAGCCAGCCGAAAATGTCTCGCCATCTGGCTGTGATGCGCGCCAGCGGGCTATTGGTTGATGTCCGGCAGGGGCAATGGGTGTTCTACCGGTTAACCGAAGAACTGCCCGGCTGGATGCGTAAGCAAATTTACGGACTGGTGGATTCGAACTGCTTAGAGCAGGAATACCAACAGGACAGTGAACGACTCATGGTAATGAAACAACGACCCGTTTGTTGCCAATAATGTAGGAAGAGTTAACTATGACAATCAAAGTAGGTATCAATGGTTTTGGCCGCATTGGCCGTCTGGCACTGCGCGCAGCGTTTGACTGGCCAGAACTGGAGTTTGTGCAGATTAACGATGTTGCCGGTGATGCCGCAACGCTGGCTCACCTGCTGGAATTCGATTCCGTGCAGGGACGCTGGCACCATGAAGTGAAAGCGGAAGGCAGCCACATTGTCATCAATGGCAAAGCCATTCTTGCCACACAAGAAAAAGACATTAATGCCGTTGACTGGTCAGGTTGTGACGTGGTGATTGAAGCCACAGGCAAACATCGCAAAACCGAGTTCCTGAATCAATATCTGGCGCAGGGTGTGCAGCGTGTTGTCGTGTCAGCACCGGTGAAAGAAGAAGGCATCGCCAATATCGTGGTGGGCGTTAACGATTATATCTTTAATCCTGAGCAGCACCGTATTGTCACGGCAGCGTCCTGCACCACCAACTGTATTGCGCCTGTGGTCAAAGTGATCCATGAAAAACTGGGTATTGAGCAGTCTTCATTTACCACCATTCATGATTTAACCAATACGCAAACCATTCTGGATGCACCGCATAAAGATCTTCGCCGCGCCCGTGCCTGCGGTATGAGCCTTATCCCTACCACCACAGGTTCAGCCTCGGCTATCGTGGAGATCTTCCCGGAACTGAAAGGCAAAATTAACGGCCATGCAGTGCGTGTCCCGCTGGCAAACGCGTCTTTAACTGACATCATTTTCGACGTCAAACGCGACACCACAGCAGAAGAAGTCAACCAACTGCTGAAAGAGGCTTCACAGGGTGAACTGCAAGGCATTTTGGGTTACGAAGATCGCCCGCTGGTTTCTATCGACTATAAAGGCGATCAGCGCTCAACCATAGTGGATGCTTTATCAACCATGGTAGTGGGTAAGCGCATGGTGAAAATCTATGCCTGGTATGACAACGAAATGGGTTATGCCACCCGCACTGCTGAACTGGTGCGTAAAGTGGGACAGGCTTAAGGGAGCAATGACAATGACACATCCAACCTGGACTTTACCCGTAACCGATACCAGCGCACTGGTACTGACTCCCTGCCCCGGCACCAAAGGCGTTGCTCTGTCAGACAGCCTGACCCAGCTGAAAGCACAAGGGGTACGCGCTGTCGTCACCGCCATCAATAAACAGGAAATGGCTGACAAAGAGGTCGCTGACTTGGGCCAGTTAGTTGAACAAGCTGGCATGCTGTGGGCATATACCCCGATCGAAGACGATGCCGCGCCTGATAGCGAATTTGCGGCACAATGGCAGGCAGTCAGCCCGCAATTGCATAAAATTATTGCAGAAGGCGGCAACATTGCTTTGCACTGTATGGGTGGCTCAGGCCGCACCGGTTTACTCGCCGCGCACCTGCTGCTGGAAATGGGCTGGCCGTTGTCACGCATTATTGAAGACGTCCAGGCGTTACGCCCGGGAGCCTTTACCAAATCGGTACAGGTCGATTACATCCGTCAGGTAGCGTCACAACCATAAACAGTGTTTCGCCGTTTCGCGCCTGTCTGTTTTGCATCGCAGCCAGCAGCCGAAACGGCGAACAATACGAGTGTCGTGTCTATGTTTGCTAAATATTTCTCACAATTCAGCCAGCCGGTTCGCCAGTATATGCTGGTGACCTTTAACTACTGGAATTTCACTGTCACTGACGGCGCGTTGCGCATGTTAGTCGTACTCTACTTTTACGAGCTGGGTTACTCCACCCTCGCCATCGCCTCCCTCTTTCTGTTCTATGAATTTTTCGGCGTAGTCACCAACCTGGTCGGGGGCTGGCTGGGTGCCAGACTGGGTCTGAACCGAACCATGAACATTGGCCTTGGCATGCAAATTGTTGCCCTGCTGATGCTGGCTGTACCCAATCCCATGCTGACGATTCCCTGGGTAATGGCCGCACAGGCAATGTCCGGGATCGCCAAAGATCTCAACAAAATGAGTGCCAAGAGCGCGATCAAAACCCTGGTGCCTGACAACAAACAAAGTGCTCTGTACCAGTGGGTTGCGCTGATGACGGGGTCAAAAAACACCCTTAAGGGCGCTGGCTTCTTCCTCGGCGGTCTGCTACTCAGCGTAATAGGGTTCCAGAATGCGGTGCTGACAATGGCGGGTGTGCTGACGCTGGTATTCGTCAGCAGTATCCTGACGCTGAAAGCCGACATGGGCAAAGCGAAAAATAAGCCCAAATTTGCCGAGATGTTCTCCAAATCCGAAAGCGTCAATATCCTTTCTGCTGCGCGTATGTTCCTGTTCGGGGCGCGAGACGTCTGGTTTGTGGTTGCGCTGCCTGTGTATCTCGGTTCCGTCTTTGGCTGGAATCACAGTGCTGTCGGTGGCTTCATGGCGGCCTGGGTAATGGCTTATGGTTTTGTGCAGGGCTTTGCACCAAAACTGACAGGAAAAGCACAAGGTAAAGTGCCAGACGGGCAAGCCGCAACACGCTGGGCACTGCTGCTGGCCATCATTACCGCAGGTATCGCTTACGGGGTGCAGATTCAATGGCAGCCGGAACTGGTGATCGTCGGCGGGCTGATGCTCTTTGGCGCCATCTTTGCAATTAACTCGTCGCTGCACTCGTATCTGATTGTCAGCTATGCCAAAGACGATGGCGTATCACTGGATGTCGGCTTCTACTACATGGCCAATGCTATGGGTAGACTGATAGGCACAGTGCTGTCAGGCTGGATCTTCCAGATTGCAGGACTGTCCGCCTGCCTGTGGGTCTCTTTCATCTTTTTGGTCCTCACCACCCTGATTTCCCTGAAACTGCCTAAGATTCAGGCTTACCAGATAGTGTCATAACCACCATAATCAGCAGCGAGCCGGCGACTTCAAACTACGGGTAAGTCGGCTCGCTGTCCCCACTCCGCCCAGGAACCATCATAAACCGACAGGTTTCTGTACCCGCACTGATAAGCTGCCAGTAATCCAATGCAGGCGGTTACGCCTGAGCCGCAGCTGAAATACAGTTTTTCGTCGCCGAACACCTGCTGTTGTGCGAACAACGCCTGCAGTTTGTCTGGGTCTTTATACTGGCCGTCTTCAATAAAAGAGGCGAGGGGAAGGTTTATCGCATGGGGAATATGCCCGCTTCTCAGCTCTGGTCGTGGTTCTGGCTGTTGACCAGAAAACCGCCCGGCGCTGCGTACATCAATAATATGATGTTTCGGCAGACCGGCTTTTTCTGCCAGTTCGCGCCAGTCAGAAATCCACCCTGTGCGATACTCACCCTGCCACCCGTTGCCGCTCTCAGGAATGACGGGAGAAGCAACGACAGCCCGGCCTTCTGCGATCCATTTGGGCAAACCGCCATCCAGCACATAAACCTGTTCGTGCCCCATCAGTTTAAACAGCCACCAGACGCGCGGCGCTGAGTAGATACCTTTTGCATCGTAAATGACAATCACAGAATCCGTCTCAATGCCCAGTCTGGAGACTTCTCGCTGAAATACTTCATATTCCGGTGCGGTGTGAGGCAACGAAGAAGAAGCAGAAAACTGCCGCTCAAGATCAAACACAAGAGCGCCGGGGATATACTGCCGTGTGTCTAGGTCGGAATTATCGCCAGTCACACTTTGCATGGTGGCATCGACGATAACCACTTCCGGCGATCCGCTCTTTCTTTCCAGCCAATATGTTGAAACTAACGCGTTCATCATTCTCCCTCAGGTAACCCTGCATTGAGTAATTTGCACTCAATTTGAAATCATCAAGCTGAAAAAGGCGATAAATATATAACAGTTACACTAATTTTTAGCCCTTGTTGTGAGGAAACAGTTTCTCACAGACAAAACTGGCAGTTTTCATCATGGGAGCCATTCAGAGACTTTCGGCGATGTATATGCAGCATGCCTTCTTTCAGGCCCATCTTGTAACCTTCATCCAGAGTAGATTTTCGCATTGTTAAACGCTTCACGCTGAAGCTTTCTGGCGGGGCGATGACCCGGATTATGGCATCTTGCGGCGGTTGACGAATGAACTCCAGCGACGCGTTATAGTTATCAGCACGTTTGATCATAGCACTGGCGATCTGAGGTTGACGGACGAAGACTTTTTTCATCATCCAGGGATATTTTGCCGGTTTCATCTGATAGCTCAGTGGATGTGACAAAATCACTGTGATGTCTCTAGCTCCGCGACGGTAGGCTTCCCGCACCGGAATCGAGTCGGCCACGCCGCCATCGGTATAACAGCCACCAGCAAAACAGGGTGTCGCTTTATAAGCAATAGGGAGCGCACTGGTCGCTTCCATGACATCGCTGACATTTAATGGGCTCACGTTGTAATAATCAGCGGTGCCAGTATTAACATTGGTTGCTGCGGCAATCAGTGCGGTTTTCCCGAACAGTTTATGCTGATCCAGCGGATAGAGCCGCAATGATTCATCAATCAGCCACTTCACATCAACCAGGTTGCCTCCTTTCAGGAAGCGAGCGGGATTGTAAAATCGTTTATCCGTCGCTAACTGCGTGATAACGCGATAACTCCGTTTAGGCTGATTCGCCAGATACCCCAATAAGTTGGATGCGCCTGCTGAAACGCCGATGGCCAAATCAAAAGGGTTATAGCTATCGTCCATAAAAGCATCCAGTACCCCGCTGGCAAAAATACCGCGCATCGCACCGCCTTCCACCACTAATGCTGTTTTCTTATTCATAATTTGCTAACCAACTGATTTAAATTAAATAAAGAGTACCTAAAGTTACTCAGGCTGGGTAATTGAAATCACGGATTGTTCAGATAGGAGCAAGCTATGGAAGCACAGCAAGGGCTTGGCCTGATAACATTCTGGATAAATATTAACGTATCCCTTGAGCAAACTCTGAATCTTCACTCAACAGGCTAGGTTTTCCCGAAGGATTACTCTACGATTTCAGACAAACACAGAATAGGGAAGTAACTATGTCTTTTGAAATGCTGGTCGCGCTTGATGTCGCGGACGATGAAATATACGCACAGTACAGACGCGAAATGACCCCCATTTTATCCCGCTATAACGGCAACTTTGGGTATGATTTCAAAGTCTCTGAGGTGTTAATTTCACAGGTGTCTGCACCCATCAACCGTGTGTTCTCTATTTGCTTTCCCAGTGAAGAAATGAAAAATCAATTCTTTAACGACAAAGAGTATATGGCGATAAAGCAGCATTATTTTACGCCATCAGTTCGGGCCACAACCCTCATCGCCAGCTACGAGAAACCAGACAACTGAAACAGGCACTTTTATTGTGCTGTCCAAAACGTTACCGTATCGCCCTTCCGGCAAACAGTGCGGTAAGCAAAACATCAAGCTTACCGCCCTCAGCGAGACAAACATGCGAAAGACCGATAAAAAAACGGACAATCAAATCAGAATAGTACTGACAGAAGTGTGTGACCATGCGCTGGAAGCTTACCCCGGCTTTCAGTGGCTGACCCATCTGGTTGATTACTCGCACTTTCCTGACAGTTTGAAAGTGGTTTGTGTGTTCGATACCAATGCGAATCTGTCACACTTTTATGATGATGCGGGAAACCCTGTACTTGAAGCCTTGATAGTCAAAAAATTGGCAACGGTTGGCATCCGCCTGAACAGGCCGTCTGCCCATATCGCGTATGACACAGAAGAAAATTGCGAACGAGAAAACAAGGGCAAATGGGCGCACCGTTTGGGGTAAGTTGAAAGTCGTTTCTCTATTCGAGCACTGATATCAGGGCTGTGGCATGCAGGGAAGAGCGCCGACCTGAATTGGCAACATGTTGCGTAAGCGCACAAAACTGAAACCACACAGCACGAAATACATGAAAAGTTGCAGTAAATCAGGATAATACGGCCAAATTATTGGTTCTTTATTCGAGTTGACATCCATTGCACGGGAAACAGATGTTTATTAAACAAGCCTGGAACGGTCAGATTGCTGTCTGGAAGGCCGTCGTTTTGGTCAGTTTAGGCGGGCTTGTCTTAACACTGCTGGTCAGTATCGGGGTAAGCCTGGTGCTGCTTTTTCTGGTTAAGTCGGGTGTGATGCATTTCAATCATGTTGCCATCCACACGGTCTTCTTTTCTTTTATTCTTTCCGCATTTGGCGTATTTGCCGTACGTTCACTATGGCTATGTGCAGCAAACCCGAAAGGGAAGATCAGCCATGCACTCGTCAGACTCTGGGCCATCATACTGAGTGCTTACATTATTGCGGTCCTCGCGCACGTTAATACCTAAATTCGTGCGGATGCTGTAAGTGCCATAACTACTACCAGGAGTGCTTCATGTATACAGGCAGTTGTTTATGCGGCGGCGTACAGCTGGCCATTACTGGCAAAATCAGTGATATCATTCACTGTCATTGCTCTTTATGCCGAAAATCGACAGGCTCTGCTTTTGCCACAAACGGGTTTGTAAATACATCAGATTTTACTGTTACCCAGGGGCAGGAATTACTGAATCACTTTGCATTACGGTCTGGCAGACAACGCCATTTCTGCCGTATCTGCGCGTCGCCGGTATACAGTTCCAATACGGCAGATCCCGCCCGCATTCGAATCAGGCTCGGCATTATTGACTCAGAGATCGCCGAAAAACCCATATCGCATAACTTTGTCACGTCGAAAGCCAGCTGGGATAGCCTGGATATCAATCTGCCCCAGTATGAAGCACACGAACCAGGCAGAAAATAACCGGACTCTTCAATGTCCATAAAGAAAGCACCATACAGGCAGGAAAAGTAACGACTATGGCCTCCGCCCAAGATTTTTCAATCAGTCGCCAGTATTTCATCTACAAAGCCGATGAATACACATTATCAAGAATTAAAAATGCGAGAGTAAAAGTAAATACGCTGAAAGATCATCTGTTCAGAGTAATTATTACCGGCATGATCGTTTCCAGCGTCATAGGGTTCATGGAGCCTGCAGGAATCGCTTGGGTATTCATGCCGTTCGGGTTTATCACTGGCGCGCTGAGCGCTTTAGCCACTGCACGTAAATATGAACTGCAGATTGAGTTCGAGCATACTGACGAAACCGGGCTTCAGTGGATTAGCGTTGTAAAAGGTCATAAACAAACCGACATGGCGATCTTTTCAGAGCAGGCAGATCAACTCAAGCAACAGATTGCCTGATGGGTAATCGATAAAGCTGGCAGAGAGCTTTTTCTTCACCATTTGCATTGTTTTCGGGCAAGAATGTGAGCCATGACAGATGGCAATCTGCTGAAGTAAAATGATCAACAAAATCAGGCGTTATACTTCTGTTACTGATTTCCCGGGAACAGAGAGAACCTTATGACGCCCCTGCTGGATACACATTCAGACATCAATGAAGCTGCCCTTCGCGCTATTGCCCATATGCCAACGACCAGCTTGCCGGTATTGATGGGCCATGACTTCACAAGCAAATTATCCGATGCTGATTACATGCACATTGCTGTTCTGCTGGCGCAAAAAAGTTACGACGAAGGCGGTTGTCCGATTGGTGCGGTGATCATCAATAACCAAACCGGACAAATAGTTGGCAAAGGCCACAATACGCTGGTTCAGGAAGATCACCCGTACAACCACGGTGAGACCTCTGCCATTCGCGATGCAGGCAGGATAGATTTCAGCCAGACCACCTTGTTTACCAGCCTGAGTCCTTGCGATGTCTGCGCGACGCTCCTGTACATGCGCGGATTCAAGCGGGTTGTCGTCGGCGATATTACCAATGCCTCAGGAAACGAAGATTTGCTGCGGGAAAAAGGGATTCAGGTCGATATTCTGGAAGATAAACAAGGCATTGCACTTTACGCACAATTCCGAAAAGAAAAACCAGAGCAAGATCTTGAAGACTGGAAAGGACTGTGTGCGGTGCATTCGCATTGTGCCTCCTAGCTGACAGATAACCTCATCAATCATCTTTCTGACACAGGAGAACCTCAGTGGACATCATCCGGTGCTGCCAGGCCAGCGATTTAGCAGGTGTACGCGAACTCTACGCAGAACTGCGCCCTCATGACCCCGTATTATCGGGGCCACAGGCCATGAAATGCTGGCAGGATTTACTCAACAGCCCGCACACAAAAATCATTGTTGCTGATATTGATGGCGTGCTGGCATCCACCTGCCAGCTTGGCCTGGTGCCTACCATGACAAACGGGGGTCAGCCTTTTGCCATCATTGAGCATGTCATTACTTCGGCCCAATACAGGCGGCAAGGACTGAGCCAGAAAGTCATCGAGAAAGCCCTCTTACTCGCCTGGGACATGGGATGCTATAAAGTCATGCTGCTATCAGGGGAAAACCGGCCAGAGGCGCATCACCTTTATGAGAAAGTCGGATTTCAGTCAGGTATTGAGCGCGGGTTTGTGATTAAAAATCCTCACATACTTACCCCAGATTGACCTGTGACGATGAGCACAGCGCACGCTTTACTTTCAACAATCCCGCCTGGTTATCAGCTATAACATACGAGGCTGAAACAGGTTACGTTATCTGGATGTCGCTTTGCGCTATTTTAACCGAAAAAGGAAAGTCTCTTGGTAGGAAGAATTGTTGATAAATTGCTGTTTGGCGTCATGCTCATCGCAGCGCTTCAGGTTCCGTTACTGGCCGATCACTATCAGCAATATCTGGCAGGATTATTTGAAGCCACACAATGGCAAGTCAAGGGCTACGAAAACACCGCCAGACAATACGGTTACCCTGATGTACATGCGATGATTGAGCAACACCTGAACAATCAGGAAGCCAGTGTCAGGGCGGACGCCTTACAGAAACAAGCGACCCTGAGCCACTATCAGGACCTGAAATCCGGCATTGCCGTTTTTGAACAAGGGTCACTGATTGAGAAATCAGTGTACATGTTCACACCTGCACGCTTTGACTCGTTAGAAAAAACCATCACCCATTTCAAACCCGGCATTCCACTCTCGCTCAACGGTCTGATGTTTGGTGCCATCCTGGGATTAGCCGCCAATATCCTGCTTACCCTGCCTTTTAGCTTATTGTTCAGGCGTAAACGTCGGGCAAAGTTCGCCGCCAGCCGGTCAGTGATATCGTGATTACATGTGGCAGAAAACGCCAGTTTAGAGTGTCTCAGCACCGAAAAAATGGACAGATAGAGATCAAAAAAGCGCGAGTTCATCGCGCTTGAATCATTTAATGAGAACAAAATGAACTTAACGACTCAACCAATCAGTTGATTAAATTTAAAGTCTATAACCCAATAAGTCGCTGAATACATGGCTGCCAGTAGTACGGCTGTAAAGCCAATGATCAGTTTTGGCGAAATCACACGCCTCAATGGCCGGCTAATAACAGCAGCCTTTAAATTCACTAACTGTAGCTTCTCCTGATCCTGCAGCCTGTCTTCTTTTATCAGCTGGTAAATGGTCTCTGCAATGTCAGCGATTTTTTCGTTACCACGCTCGACACGACCGAATTTCCCCTTAAAACCAACCTGCAACAGAAAGTATAAAAATTCAATAAGTTGCCTGTAACGTTTGGGATCTTGTCTGAGCCTGTCCAGAATTGTATAGAATTTATCACCACCTGACGTTTCATTATGAAACTCAGCAAGCAGGCTGTGTGTACTCCAATTACTTTTCTCTCCCCACTCCTGACTGTAAACCGCTTCGTCAACAGCAGCACAGACACAATAACGCATCACCAGCAGTGATGCTCTGTCTGTGTTTGCGAGTAGCAGTCGCTTCTCGGCGTCTTGAATCTCCCTGCTGATTTTCTCACGCAGCAAGGTAGGATCATCTAACCAGGGAATAGATGGAATACAAGTCAGACAGGCCAGTACCCAGGTAAACTCATCAACCAACTGGTTAATACCCAGTTTTTTGATTTCCAACTGTTTTACCGCAATATTGCGTGGTACTTCCGGAGCCGGCATAACCTCCATTGGTTGGCCGGGCTCAGGCTGAAACAGAACGACTGTTATGTCATCATCGAACTGACTCATAATCTGACAGCCCACATTTGCAATTCAATATTCGGGAAATCGCCGGACACATGCATGGCAATGCCGGATGAAGAAGACAATGCCTTCCACTCATCAGACGCCTTATCCAGCTCAAAATACGTAAAGCCGGCATGGTAAGGCAGCTGACGAGGCACCACTGGCATTGCTTTAATGGCGATACCTGGTAACTGGAAGTTTACCAGATCACGAATATTTTCCAGGCTACCCACTTTGACCTGAGAGACAAAGCGAGTATGAAGTACATCCAGTGTAACATCAGCTTTCACGGCAAGGATAAAGGTCGTGGTCTGGATAATCTCACGATCAGCAATATTGGCAACACGCACACCATAGCCTTGCTCTTTCAACACCAGCGGGATTGCCCGCTGCTCTGACATTACAGTCAGGCTGTTGCGGTTCCGGCTGATCAAAGACCACATACAGTCGGTTAGATCTCCATGATTATAAGGCGAGAAAGTCTCAGGACGGCGGGATGAGGTACATAATGTCGCCAGTTCCCCTTCGGCCTGCAGCAACACACGGTACAGCGCTTCAGGATGAACACCTTCCAAACCCGCTAGATGCCAGAAAACCGGCTCCAGCTTGTTCACCACCTGCAGTAGCATAAAATCTGCCACCGAGGATACGCCTTGCTGATCAACCACACCCAGCCGGCTGACTATCGATTCAGCGCGATGTTTTAGCAGAGAAGCAAATTCGGTAACAAACTTTGTCAGTACAGCGGAGGCTTTAATATCAAGGCAAGTGGGAATGAACTTGTCATCAAGTAATACAGTGCCATCACTTTTGACTTCCGAAATTTTCAGAATAGGGATCGACGTGAAAGCTGAACGGTCTTCCGTCTCTAGCATCAAACGGAAATTCAGGCTGCCAACATGAATGGTTGTGGTATCTTCACTGTCGTATAAACAGTCGACCACTTGCTGCTCCTGAAGGCGATAGCGCGCTCCGTCGCCCGCATTGGTATACAGCTCACCCTGCTCAGACGGTAAAGGACAACATAAATACACCACCTTATCTACCGTCGATGTGTCCACTTCCAACATTGCCGGCGCCAAGGCTTCAGAAGGAAAAGCAAACGGTGTGCGGTCCTGCAATATCCCTTCCGCAACCGTGACGCCAATTTTGCCCATTTTCAGCAGTTCAGCATTAATTTCTAATCGGCTAATCCCCCAATTTAATGGCGAGCTGAAAGCTGTATACAGACTCACTTGCTGAGAGTGAAAACGGTCCAACTGCTGAAAATGCTGTGGTTTCATGAACATGCCGTCTTGCCAGACAACCGGGTTATGCAATGACATAATGCTTCCTTAGAAATAAATCTGTTCTACGCCTTGTGTACGCTCGACAGACAACACATTATTCACCAGATTCACGTCCAGATAATAACTCTCCCGTTCTTCAATGGTGTGTATAGTCCGCCAACTTGTCCCGTTAATATCCCGGAAAGCGACTGCAAATCCGACGGCACGTGTTTCAGGCTGAAGTTTCAAAAATTCCGTGAGTTCCTGGTCTGGCTCAAGCTGGTACTCATACCGCTTAATATATTCATCACCCAGTGCCGCTTTGTCGTTTTCAAATAATGAAAAGAAATCCAAGCTGCGAAACAGCACAGGTGAAGACAGCTCATAGATGCGTAGAATGGCCGGTGATGATGACCCGTTAGGACGTAGGTTCAGGCTCTTATCGGTCATAATATGCACTTCTACTTCTGCGGTTTCAGGGATAAGCCCAGTGGTGTCCTTAAACTGCTCCCATACTGCGCACCCTGACAGTGACAGTGCGGCAATCAATCCCAAAAAGTAATTACGCATTTTGCTCCTGTAACAATTCTCTGTACTTTGATTCTAAGCTTGCATCAAAGTTATGTTGTTCCTCAGTCCGCCAATTTGACTGTTGTTCCGAAAAGTACGCCTGATACGCTTTCCAGTTCCTTTGGCTTTTCAGCCATCCCCCGCCGGTTATTTGCCTGGCTTCAAATGACGACGGTGACAAAGCTTCCAACTGTTGCTGGAAAATGCTTTCACGCGCCTGAAGTAATCGGGAGCGGTGTGCATCCAGCTCTTCCTGGATATGTTCTATCAACTCATAAGGCTCAAGTATCGACTGCTGGTAAAGCGACATCATACTGTCCAGTAAATGCGGTTTTTCTGCCTCGGATTCACCAGCCATCACCAAAGAACGGTGCAGCTCTGCGTTCAGTGAATCAAGGCACCTTTTTAAACTCAGACCCATTTGACGAAACCAGTTCTCATCACACAGATGTTGCAACTCCGGCGGGATACCTAAACCTTGCAAAAACGCCTGTTCCGGTTGTATATCTGATGTTTCAGATCGCTTTGCGATGGCACCCGCTGATTTGGATTGAGTGGGTTCTTCTGTTACTGAAGGCTGGGTGTATGATGTTAAACGCCCGGCAGGCACAGCTTGTGGGGTAAATTTATCCCCTGGTGATGAAAAGGTCTTCGCTTTTTCTGAAGCCGGAAAACTGCCATCTTCAACATTCCAGTTTTCCGGAATCAGGCTGGGAACATCCATTTCAGAGTGAATGCTCTCACTGTCGTCAAGAATTTGTCGTTGTGTTGCGCTGTAATCAACAAACTGTTTGGGTTCGTCATCTTCAATCAGAGACTCAGCTTCTTCATTCACTTCCTGAAGATAAGAAAGCGGTTCGGTAGAATCCGCTTTATCATCTTGGGGCAGGAATAGCTCTTCTATCGTTCCCTCTCCTAACATTTCAGATTCAGGAGGGAGGATCAGGTTTAGACTGTCGACAGGATCATTGCTTTTCATGTCCGGCATAATATCTTCTGCCAGATTAATGTGATGCACCTCATTCTCAAATCCGGCACTGAATTCATAGCGTCCCATCGAAATAGAATCGCCTTCCTGCAGGACTGTCGGTTGACTTTTCAGCGCACGCTTACCATTGATAAAAGTACCATTAGTGCTGATATCATTGAGATAATATTCACCGTTATAACAGGTGATCAGGGCATGAGTCGCCGATAGATATTTATTATGATCATCAAGATGGAAAGCACTCTGAGCACTACGGCCGATTGTTCCGCCCTGACTGTCAAATTCCATTTGCTTTGCCCCGACATATTCTTCCGGGGCACTGTTCACTTTGAGAATGAGGGTTTTGTGCGTCATAAACGATCTTAGAATAGAAACGATAAGGAAAATTCTATGCCGCCAAGACCATCATTGACCGGCACGATCAGCGTCGCCTGAGGAGCAATCTGCAAATGCGCATCAGGGTTACTGCCCATTTTTATCACCATTCCGGCATTAAGCAGTAAGCTGGCTTCGAACGCATTATTATCAGGTAGCTGAGTACCGTACTTGAATTCATCAGCATCGACATGCCAACGTTCACTGTACTCGCTATAGGCCAGTGATATACCCGCGCCAAGGTAAGGCGTCAGCCAGCTCGCCAAGGGAATAGCGTACTGAGGCAGTACACGAAACTCATAATTGGTGACTTCCTGATAAACACCATTCTGGGGTGCAGGAATACTGTCCGCGAAATAATTCAGGCCAAACCACCAGCGCCAGCGGGCACTGTTATCATCGATAGGCCGTGTATGTACCAGTCCCCAGCGAAGACTTTGGTTTTCACCCGACTCACCTTCCTCGGCAGTCGACGTAAAATCATAGTATGCGCCAGTGACGCCAAAGCGTTCACCTTTGGCAGAGGCGAAGGAAGTATGAATTAAACAATAAGCTATACAGGCTACTGTAAGAAGACGAGGCATAATGTTCGCTTTCTCTAATTTAAAAACACCTGAAAGATAAACGCATAAAAATATGAATTCAAGGCTTGATTGACGCTATCTTTAAATAAGTCATTTTTCCTATTAGATCTGTCATTTTCACTGTATGAGATTGCGAATTGACAGAAAAATACAGACGTGACCGGTCTGCAAAGGCCTCTCACTAAAACGCCAAATAAATCAATAAAAATTGTGAGATACTCCTCCAAAAAAATACAAACAGAAGAAAATTAAGCACAACTCTAATATATTGAATGGAAGTCACAAAAAAGAAGATGAATGATAAATAAACCTCCCCACACTCATGTTAATAAGACTCAATAACTCATCACT
Source organism: Photobacterium sp. 2_MG-2023 (assembly GCF_030547675.1). Classification (NCBI taxonomy): domain Bacteria; kingdom Pseudomonadati; phylum Pseudomonadota; class Gammaproteobacteria; order Vibrionales; family Vibrionaceae; genus Photobacterium; species Photobacterium sp. 2_MG-2023. Next base: position 36,966 of record NZ_JAUOQQ010000018.1, on the reverse strand, counting down.
TAACTGTAAAAGATATTAAAAAACATAATCTTATCCATAAAAATGAACACAAATTCGTGAGCAGATATTTATCTGTGATCTTTATCCAGCAAAGTCGGCATTCATTTAGTTTAGTATAATTCTTCCGATTACAATGCATTGCACATGAATGTCATAACCGTGTTAAACACACCTAATTTGTGGCAACTAACTGCAGGAAACGACACATTACCTGGCGCCTGACTACATCATGGCGAAAGCACATGAAGGAGTTAATAAAGCTTAAAATTAGTCCGCCTTATTTTTTAGCATCTACTAATAAACTAAACATTAAGTTAGCGAGCAAGAATTCACTTCCTGCCGCAGTAACTCCTTTACTCATAATTACAAGTTTCGAAGTTGGCTATAAAACAATGAAATTCACTGATATTGCACTCAGACCAATATCGGCACAATTGCCTGTTGGTCATGACCCGAAAGAGCTCGATCTCTTTTCTGACTTAAAAAGAAACGTAAATCGATTAAGCAGTTTTGTCTCTCCAGCACCATGGAAAGAGATTTATACCGCTTCCGAATTGCTTCTGACCCAGCACAGCAAGGACTTTCGCTGTGCCAGTTACTACTGCGTCTCTGCCTGCCGTATTGACGGATTAATGGGAGCGGTTAATGGACTCAATGTTCTCAATGATCTGTCCATCGTCTACTGGCACACTGCTTTTCCTGCAGTCAATAAACCGAATGCACGCATCCAGTCTTTTGACTGGGTGGCAGAGCAAATGCCATTGGCACTGAGCAAAATTAAAGTATCACTGAAGGATCTCCCCTTAGTGGAAGCCGGACACCACCTTGCTCTGAATATTGAGCAGGAACTTCAGCGTCAATTGGGGAAACAAGCCCCATCGCTGGGTCCGGTTCGCAGACAGTTTACTGAATGGAAAGATCAACTTGATGAACAGGCCGAAAAAGAATTAGCCAAACAAAAACAGCGTCAATTGCCAACGCCAGCCCCAGCACCAGAAGTGACAAGTCAACCAGCTGCTGAGCAGCCACCTGTCAAAAAACAGGCGGCAATACGCACTCTGCCGGCCTGGTGTTACTGGTTGGCCACAGTGTTTACACTGGGTTGCCTGGTATTTTCTATTGTCGCAGTCCGGCAATACCTGTACCAGCGTGATATTAAAACTGCAACTGCAGAGCAACTGGAAAGTATTACATCAAGGCTTATCCAGGCGGAGCCCTATTTCAAGCACAGGCTCAAAGAAGAGGTTCTGACCAGAACCCATGATCTGCTGATGGACTGGACTGCTTTTCCTGGACGTGTCTATGAGCACCAGACACTGGAAGAGCTGGCAAATAACGTCAATACACTCTATCCAGACTCCATTGCAGCCAAAGAGTCTGTGAGCCAGTATCGGGCAGGTAAAGCGGCGCTGGCTCAGGATTATTTGCTCATCAACGACCAGTTCAAACGAGCCAGAACTATCATAGCTAACGCAGCACTAGTCGATGACAGTGAGAATATCTCAGCGGCCTACCGATTTAGTAATACCCTTTTTCCATTCCTTGGTCGTCTTGATTATTTGGAGAAAGGTCACATAAACCATGACGATATTTTAAAAGCACAAAAAACCTTGAGTGCCTATCAATATCGCCTTATGGAACTCACACATACTTTCGAAAATAAAAACCAATAAAAATTATTCAGGCAGGTTATATCTTGATTAGTAAACTCAAAACGCCAAGAGTATTTATCATACTCTCAGCAGTGCTGCTTTCGGTGATGTATGGCTTATTCTCATATTTCATTATGGCTTTTCCTGTCAGTCATTACCTGACATGGGGGCCAGTGGCCTTCATCTTTAGTGTAGCAATCTTGCTTCTGATCGGTTACGAAGTAAAAAAACGCAAATCACGCTCTACCAGTGATATAGAAACAGAAGAAGAAACCTTGAAGGGGCTATTATCTTCTTTGCTGAAGAGTTCCAGTCATAAGCCTATTTACTTACTGTTGGGCAACAAAAAGTCAGGAAAGACATCGCTCCTGACCAGTTCTCATGCCATTAAACCCATAGATCAGAAAAATACGCTGCAAACTGATTACTTTGTCTGGCATGAGTCAGAAAAGGCGATATACATCAAACCGGCTCCACGTCTGATTTATCAAGATACATCGAATACAGATCAAACTCTCTGGAAAGCGTTTCTGGAGAAAATTGTCAGTGTTAAGCCCCGCAAACCATTTGCAGGAAGCCTGTATGTGGTGGATCTTGAATTTTTGATCACTCAAGAAGAGTCTCAGCGCGAGTATATCCTGGATATTATCAATACCCGCCTCAGCGACATCACAGGGATGACCCATACAGCCTTACCTGTGTATGTTTTCCTGTCGAAAATCGACAAACTGAAAGGCTTCAAAGAATTTGTTTCTCTCAGTCCGCTGAAAATGCAGCTTGAGCACCTTTCAATATCACTGAAAGATGCCAAAGGTACACTCAATGACGCCTTTGACAGCGGCTTTTACGCTATTCTGAGCAAGATGGAACAAAGCACGCTTGACTGTGCCGCGATGGAGCGCTCACTGGTCAACAACAGTGCACTGGTGACCTTTCCGAAACAGTTCGAGCTTTGTCATAGAATCATCCGGGATACCCTGAACAAAGTGCGGCTGGAAAAGGACGGATTTCACCTTGTTGACCTGCGGGGTCTTTACTTCACATCCAGCCATCAAGGTGGCCGAAAATACAACCTGCTCGCCAAAGGATGCAGTAATTATTTCAATGTTCCAATGATTGCGTCCGAACACGACCAGTTATCAGAGTCACCTCTGTTCACCCGCTTCATTATTGATGAGCAGGTGCTGCCAGAGGCAAACTTTGCCGGTGAAAACAAGCGCCACCTGAGGCAACTCATACGCAAAAGTCATATGACAATGGCCGCTTGTGTCACTTTACTCAGTGTAAGTGGTTACTATTTCTTTACGACCACGCAAAGCAATATTTCCATTATCAACCAGCTTCTGGAGGTCGCTGATAATAAAAGTGATGATCACGAGTTCGCCAACCTGAAAAACCAGTTTGCCGTAACATCGAACGGTATTTTGCCTCTTTATCAGGCCTGGACCAACGCCAGTTATCTTCTGGACGAAAAGCTGATCGATATAAATGTCGATAAACTGGATCAGACGACACAGATTGCCTACCGGCATTTACTTGACAGCATTCACCTGCAGCTGTTGCCGCTGGTAGAAAAGCATATCCAACGGAAACTGGCCAACAGCAACCTTTCACATCAAGACAAGCTCCATTTACTGAAAATGTATCTGATGCTAAATGAAGCGGACAAACGCGATTACAGTTTCCTTCTGAAATCAATTTCGCGTCTGCTCACGGATGATTTCGGCTCAGAGGGTGCATACGCCAACATACCTCAATATCTGGCGGTGTACTTCAAAACCAACTTCCCGCCTATTGAGATCAACTGGGATCTGGTTCGTACTACACGGCGAGATCTGCTGTCCCAATCCAAAGTGGATATTGCCTACAGCCAGATTCTCAACAGTGGCAGAGATGCCGATCTCGGCCAGCTCAGCATTCCAAGAGCAATAGGCTTCAATTTTGGTGAAATTTTTGATAATGAAAAAAGCAATCTTAATGAACTGAACATCAACAAAATTTATACCGCAACCGGCTTTACCACTTTCTATCGCCCTTTATCGGAGTCTTTATCGCACGATTTGATTGCCGACAACTGGGTGCTGGGTTTGTCAAATAACACTCTGCCGTCGGACGAAGAGCTTAAAGCCTTTCAGGCCAAGGTGCGCCGCAAATATACTGACGACTATATCAATGTCTGGCGTACAGCCATTAGCGATTTACGCTTTAAGCAGTATGACAACATAGTTGAAATAACCAATGCGATTGACACTCTGTCAGGCCCGACATCGCCGTTAAGCACCATACTGAATCTGTTGTATACCAACACCAAATATTCGCCAGAAGCTGGTGCACTGGCTCAGATGACATTGAAGGATGAACGCCTCAACCAAGCGGTAGATCTGTTAAAAGACTCGGCAGAGAAAGTGATCGAGCCTGACTATGAGTTGATGAAAAGGGTCGAAAAAGCTTTTGCCGTTATCAATACCCTGCAAACCAGTGAAACAGAAAACTCACAAGCTCCGTGGGATCAGGTAATCAGTTCGCTCAGCAATCTGCGAGCCTATCTGAAACAGATCACCGATGCGCCAAATGTACAGCAAGCAGCCTTAATAGCCGCCAAAGCCAGAATGCGTGAAACCGCGGCGGATCCCATTGTTCGCTTGAAGCAGGTCGCTCAAAAAGCGCCCGAACCTGTAAAAAGCTGGCTGAATGAAATCGCCCATCAGGCGTGGGCTGTCTTGCTGGCTGAATCACAATTGGGTATTCAGGAGTTATGGACCAGTAATGTCTACAGTAAATTTGAACTGGTTGGTCAGAACAAATATCCGTTCACCAAACATGCTGAAACTGAGATTTCGCTGACCGATTTCGAAGAGTTTTTTGCTGCGCAAGGCACCCTGGACAGCTTCATTGATGACACGCTTTCGCCTTTCTATGACACAAATTTGTGGCAGGCCAAACGTGTTGATGGCGAAACATTGCAGCTATCGCAAGAAATGATCACCCAGATGAAGAACTACACCATGATCAAGAATGTGCTTTTCGATCCCACGTCGAACAAGTTCAACATCGATTTCAGTTCACGCTTTATCGATCTGGATTCCAGCGCAATACGGGCCAGCCTGAACTTCGGTGGTGAAAGTCTGGATTATTACCATGGCCCGGCAAAGAGTAAACAGTTTGTGTGGCCACCGGAAAGTAACGAGTTTTTCGTGAACGTCAACATTCAGGACATCACGTCCAGCGGCGAGCAACACAGAAAAGCAAAGGAAGGTTTTTGGTCCATTTTCCGACTGTTAAATGAGTCGCAGCTCGAGCCTACATCGGATGGTGGATTCAACGCGGACATTCTTGTTTCAGGGCGACACATGACGGTAAAAATCAAACCGTCTAACTCTAATAATCCGTTCCTTTTACAAGAACTGTATAACTTCTCTGTTCCAAGAGATATCCAATAAGTTGGTAGCTTAGGTTAATCAAAGTCGAGAATAATGATAATGAATACTTTACACAGCAACAGCATTGACCGAATTGATAGGAAGATATTGTCAAACCTGCTGATTAACGGACGTGAATCGATCGCAAATATGGCCCGCAATGTGGGCCTTTCCAGAACCGCCGTCGCCGAGCGGATTACGCGAATGGAAAAGTCCGGCGTGATCGAAGGTTACACTGCCAAAATCGGGACCCAAAAAAGCGCAACTATGACCAGCTGTTACCTGCTGATCAAATGCGAAAATGGCTGGAAGAAAAAAGTGTGTGACAGCCTGAGAGAAATTCCGGAGATTAAATCCATCAGTGTCGTCGGTGGTGGGTTTGACATCATCACTTTACTGGAGGCTGCTTCATTACACCTGATGAATGAACTGTGTGATGAAGCAGAAAACATTGTCGGCATTAAGGAGCTGCATACCACAGTCGTATTCCACAGCCCTATTTGCCGCTAAGCGCCCGAATCACGCTTAGCCGCTTCATTACGGATTACCCACCTGGCACTCTACCATGCAGTCAATACTGCAGGCAGCAGAGTGCCAGGTACTCATCTAGACAGCACCGATGATCACCACTGTCTGTTTATCACCTTGCACTTTACCCAACCAACTGACCTGTCCAAGCCGATTTGCTTCCTTCGAACCCAAAATGCTGGCAGGTAATCCATCCGTTTTCACTTCCAGTTTCAGATCCCAGGCCATAGGGTCGCGCAATACAAAACGCATCAGCTCTTTGAGTAACCCGTAACCCTGTTCACCCGGCAAAAAATGACAGTATTGCTCATAATCCAATTCATGGAAGACCAGATTAAATTTACCCGTGATATCGGTAAGGTGATCACCCAAGTGATAATCCTGGCCCAGCACACAGTTAACATGCCCTAAGCGGTTAAGCTGTGAAGGGGCAATTTTCACCCTGCGGGGTACCCACTGTTCAATACTGACTTTTGCCAGATTAAAGCAGTGAGCCACAATACCTGACACCAGATTTGGAGAGCGCGTTCTTGAAGATAACTGACCAATATAAGAGAGCAGTTTTGCCCTGTCGAAGTTAAAATCACTGTCTTCGCTGAGATCAGAAGAAATACCAACCAGGTTAAACAGATTACGGGACAGCGGGTCGACCGCCCCGGATTCGTACCGGACATGGTATCTGTATTTTTTCCATATCCGGTACAAGTGTGAGAGATACCTGTGATGAAAGAAATCGAAAAAATCTTTCACCGGATTATCTTCGCCTTCCCGGCCGGCCAGCTTTTCTGTATATGCGGTGGGTAAAGGTGAGCCAGTACCGTGCAGACCACCGAAATTCACCGTCAGGCTGGGAACATCTCTGTTATCCCATTGCACAGACTCAAACTGCGAAATATCAGAGCGGGGAAAACCCAGCTCAGGCGAAATGCGAAACCGCAGAAACTCCTGCTGCGGTGTTTTCGCCTGGCCTACAGAGGCAAATTGTACGGATGTTTTCTTTTTCTCAGCGGCCTCCAGTAAATAAACGGCCTGAAAAAAAGCATACTCATGGCTGGACTGATTGATCTTATCTATCATATCACCGCCTGTTTGCCCTGATTGCCATCCCACCGGTACACTTCGCCGGTTTTTACATCAATCACTTCCAGTTCAGAGAATGAGTTAATGCTGGAATACAAAGAGAAAAACTCATTCAGGATAGACACCAACAGGTACATATCCCCTTCATTGGCAAACATGGATGAATCCATTTGCAGTACAATCTGGTTACCCCGGATCGGCAAGCCACGGAATATACGTTCTATGGGTTTCATGTTAATGGCTTTAATGCCATTTAAGCGGTTAGCTGACGCGCGCTGAGACTGCCTGTCACTGCGTGAATGAAAGTCGTAAATACTCAGCATCATTTTCAGCACATCAGTATCAATTAAAGACAGATAGTTAAGCGACATATTGGCAATCAATTGCCAATGAAGACTACTGTCAATTTGTGGACTGACAGAAACTGTCGGCTTGGTCAGATTGGTGAAATTGGCATAGTTAGGCGACTTATGGGTAGAAAATGTAATGTCTCCGGGGGCCAGCCGTTGCGGCAGTTTACCGTTAGTGCAGGTTAACTTAATCAGTACGGTTTCAGTTTCAAGGTTAGCGACACCGGCATTGTGATCAAAAAAGGAAATATAGTGTGACAAGCCTTTCCCTGAAACATGTTCCGAGACTTTGACATTGTAGTAATGGCGATTGTTATCAATACCTAACTGATGCTCAAAGGACTCAAACGGCAAATAATCAACCTGACGACGGTTTTCATTACTCCAGCCTCGCACCTGATTAACAGAATACACTTCGAAGTTATTTTGCCGGGTTGTTTGCGGACGAACCCGGTATTCAGTGCGCTTATGATCCAAGCGGATCGGATCGGCATCCAGTTCAAACACATTGGCTATCGGTGTACAGAAAAGCCGCAAGTTTTTCTCTCTTATAGTCACTTCAGACGGCAAAGAGCGTGAAAAATTAAACACCAGGCTCATAGTGCTCTGGCTGGGTACACCTTTGAGCCATTCCAGACCATCGACATCAAAGAACATAAATTTGTCCGGCATCGAGAAATACTCCTGGATTAATCGATAACCGGAAAAAGAATTTGGCCCGTAGGGTAATAGGGCTTCATCTTCTGAAAAACCCACTTTCTTTATACAAGAAGCAGGTAAACGCTGACTTCCTCCTCCCGCAAGATTGACATCAACACTGTCTAAATAGCGAAATAACCACAGATACAGTATGCGGGAGATATGCAATTCACCGTGAATATGGAAACGTAATTTATCTAACCCAATGCGTGATAACTCTACCCCTGTGTCGGTTGATAAGGTGACATTGAGGTGGCTGTTCGAGCGGGTATTCTGCTGAGTCACGGAATTGATCGACAGTGGATACAAATCGACATCGTAACAGGTGCGAAACTGGCACTGAGTCTCATCGACCTTTTCACTGGCCATTTCATGGCCACGCGTCACTGTGCTTTTCTGCGACACACTCCCGGCATAGGGGATCATCTGCGCAATGCACATTGAAGGCACAGAACGTAAATAATGCGGCCACAACAGAGATATCAGGGATTGGGTCAGCTCAGGAAGCTCATCATCCAGCTTCTGACGTAATTTGCCGTTGAGAAATGCAAAGCCTTCCAATAAGCGCTCTACATCGGGATCATTGCTGCTTTCCGACAGAAACTTAGTCAGCTGAGGGTGGCTTTTCGAAAACTCAGAACCCGCTTCTTTAAGAAACGAGAGTTCATCCTGAAAATACTTGCTATAAGTCATGTTCGTCGTCTCTACACTGAAAACTTGCCGTCTACACCAACAGACAAATCAATGTTCATTCTGGTTTTCTTATTGTTATGAAAAACTTCACCATTAACGGCAAACCGGAGCTGGAGCGGATCATCGGTATGGGGAACATATCTCACCACTACGCCGGCTAATCTTGGCTCAAACTTTTCGATGGTGGCTTTCACACTGTTTCTGATTTCCCGGACGATATTGGATTTATCGGCCAAAACATCATTAAAATCAGGCAGACCATAATCTTTGGCTATCATTGCATTGCCCGAATGGGTATTGAGCAAATCCGCCAGATGATGATGGATCGACTCAATCAGAAACTGTGTCGACTCCACAGCATCATAGCTGTTCTTTGCTTCGCCCATTTCAATGCGCTCGAGTAATCGGTAACCTTTATCCATAGACAGATTTCGAACGGCAGACCACTTCAGAGTCACTCGACCTGACAATAGCTGCCGTTCGCCTTTACTTAGTTTTGATCCAGTTTACCGACCAGAGACAATTCAAAACTGGCGCCCATGTACTTGAAGTGCGGACGCACAGCAAGAGACACACGGTACCAGCCCGGATCGCCTTCAACATCTGATACTTCAACCCGCGCAGCACGCAACGGACGACGGCCACGTACTTCTGCCGGCGGATTTTCCTGATCAGAGACGTACTGACGAATCCACTTGTTCAGTTCAATTTCAAGATCAGTACGCTCTTTCCACGATCCGATCTGCTCGCGCTGCAGCACTTTCAGATAATGCGCCAGACGGTTGATAATGAACATATACGGCAGCTGAGTACCTAACTTGTAGTTAGTTTCAGCGGCTTTACCTTCTGGCGAGTTACCAAAGAATTTTGGCTTCTGCACAGAGTTGGCTGAGAAGAATGCCGCGTTATCTGAGCCTTTACGCATCGTCAGTGCGATAAAACCTTCTTCAGCCAGTTCAAATTCACGGCGGTCAGACACCAGAACTTCTGTCGGAATTTTGGTTTCAATGCGACCCATCGACTCAAAGTTATGCACCGGCAGATCGTTCACCGTACCGCCGCTTTGAGGACCGATGATGTTCGGACACCAGCGGAAATTGGCAAAAGAATCGGAAATACGGGAAGCCAGCGCGTAAGCAGAGTTACCCCACAGATAATGGTCATGGCTGCCTGATACAGTTTCGTTGTAGTCAAACGCCTTAATCGGGTTATCTGCAACAGAATACGGCGCACGCAGCATGAAACCTGTGGTACACAGGCCCAGATAGCGGGAGTCTTCATGTTCACGCAGACCGCGCCATTTGGTGTACTGAGGGCCTTCAAACACCGATTTCAAATCTTTCAGGTTTGGCAGCTCTTCATAGCTGTCGACACCAAAGAACTGTGGACCCGCAGAGGTAATGAAAGGTGCATGAGACATGGCACCCACATTCGCCATGTATTCCATCAGTTTGATGTCCGGTGAGGTTGACGACATCTTAAAGTCACAGATAACCGCGCCCACTGGCTTACCACCAAACTGGCCGTATTCACGGGTATAAATTTGCTTATACAGACCCGATTTCACCACTTCCGGGGCATCGTCAAAATCATCAAGGACTTCATTTTTCTTGGCCGAAATCACTTCGATCTGAATGTTTTCGCGAAAATCAGTCTGATCAACCAGATACTTCAGTCCGCGCCAGGAAGATTCAATGGCCTGAATTTCTGGCGAGTGCAAAATGGCATCGACCTGAGCAGACATTTTCTGATCGATTTCAGAAATCATCAGATCGACCAGCGACTGATCAACTTTATCGGATACATTTTTGCTCAGCAGTTCAGAAATGAATGCTTCAACGCCACGCTTTGCAACATCAAAACCTTCATCAGATGGCTTGAGCCGGGTTTCGTTCAAAATACTGTCTAACAGTGAACCGGATTCAGCCAATTGTGCATCCTGCTCCGGAGTCATAGCTTCAGTTGTCATGTGCCACCTGTTTATTCTTCGTTATTAGAATTGATGCTCAGTTCACTGAGCAGCTTGCTGCGCGCTTCATCATCCTGCAGCACCTGAGCGATACGTTTGCGGAATGCAGGCACGTTACCCAGAGGACCTTTCAGTGCAACCAGAGCTTCACGCAGTTCCAGCAGGCTGCTTAATTCAGGCACCTGGCGGGCAACGGATTCCGGTGAAAAGTCTTTGATATTTTTAAAGGTCAGATCAACGCCCATCTGAGCGCCTTCTTCGCCGCTCAAACGGTTATCAACGTTAACTTTGACATTCGGCGCATAAGCACTCAGCACATCATTAAAGTTTTCTTTATCAACGTTTATCGGATCACGATCCTCGATGGGAGTCTCGTCATCACGGCCGGTGAAATCACCAATAACCATCATGCTCAGGGGCAGTTCCACTTCTTCCTGAGCATCACCTGTAGCAGGAACATATCGGATATTAATTCGCTCTTTAGGAGCGACTGAACCATCTTTAGACATAACTTGTCCTTCTTAGCAGCTATATGTTAATGAACGGCCGCAAGCCATTCTCTGTACTTAGCGGGAAACGCATCTTCCCGTGAATAAATTTGAGTCAGCGTTAAAGACAGTAACTGCTCCAGTTCGGCATCCAGAGTCGGTTCCCAGTAACTCAAATTAATGCGTTCTCTTTCTGGCCAGATCACTTCCAGATGCGGCAGCGCAATACTGTGCAGCCCGTTGTGGTGCAGTAACCTGGCCAATTGCAGATGCAAGAGAAATCGTGAACGCCCTGACTGGGCGTCATCCAGTAATGAAGACGCTGAAACCAGGAGCTGTCCCAGTTCTGCACCTTCCAGAATGTCATCGCCTCTGTCGCCCAGCAGCTCAGCGAGCCCTTCATGGCCTGATGAGCCGGAAGTGGCTGACTGTTCAGCCAGCCATTGGCGGGTAGCTTCATCAGCGAAAGGGGTGTCATCCTCAAACTTCAGCGCGTCGATACCGGCTAAACGTGTGGTAAAACGCCGTGTCTCTTCGCGCACGGACTCCGCAGCCTGGCTAAATCCCAGCTGTTTGAGCATGTCGTGCATCAGGCGCTGACCGGTCAGCCAGAACGGGGTATTGCGCAGGCTTTTTTCAAGCCGGCGGTAATGTTCAGAAGCCGACTGATTGACCAGTGCCGACTCATAATCCGACAAGGTATCCTGATTAACCGGCAACCTGAGCGGTGTTTTTCCTTCTGCATCGTGAGGCGGTAATTCGTCAATTGCCATCCAGGTCACAAATCGTCCAACCTGATAGGCAAGCGGCATCTCAGGACTCTGATGCAGTAAGTGTTCTGCCATCTGATCCAGGGATTTTTTATCCGCCTCGCCGCTCAATACACTTGTCTTTGCAAGGGGAACTGGCGGGGTTACTTTAGGCGGGGTCGCCGCAGAGGCAGACACAGGTTCAGGGGTAGCAACCGCTTTAGGCTCAGTCACAAATGACTGCCCGCCTGCCATCCGGCCTTTTTCTGGTTCCACTGCGGATTGTGGTGATGCAGGCACTTCCCCCAGAGAATTGCTGCTGGTAGTCAACGCATTGCGCGCATTGATTAAGGATGCCTCTGAGCCTTCAAAGACTTCGCCCATCGCAAAACTGATGTCCTGGCACAAGGCAGCACAGGCTTGCAGATCAGACTGAACAGGATTACTGAGTTTGGCTGCAATCAGTTCAATTTGATTATCCAGCCATTCTATCGCGCCATCCCGGCCACGCGCTCTTGCCGGATACAGTGAACTGCCATACTGTTCCAACGCCGATTTCAGCAAAGTGAGTCCGGTTTTCAGCCCGTCGCTACCGTAATGTTCTGCCCACGCACGCGTTATGTAAGCCATGGCTTTCAGATCTTTGCTGTGCTGTAACAGGACAGTTTCAGCCTGTAACTCAACAACTTGCCAATCCACCGTTTCACCAAATAATGAACCGAACTTTTTGACTTCAGCTTCCATTAGCTCATAGCAAAGTTCATAACGGGCATCTTCTCCAACCGGAAGCCCGGCACCTATCGGTGACAACAGCTCATCTAATCGGGTATTGAGCTCACTCATGTATCCCACTCCCAGTCAGGTAACACAACAGAGGTAACATTATTGGCATTGATACTGAGTGCCCCGGCTTTAAAACGGGTTGCCTGACTTGCTTCAATGTCCTGTTTAAGCAGAGCTTTGATGGTATCCACCCTGTCTGGCGCGAAGGTTTTCACATCCTGATAGGCCTGCTGAATGATATTTTTTTCGACCACCAGATCGGACTGCAGAGACTGACGGAGTATGTATTCACCGCGGCGTGCATAGAGTAAGGCTCCCATGCTTCGGATGTCCTTACTTTCAGGAAACACCTGCTGAGCACTTTCGATCAGCCCGGCTGCATCTTTAAATTGCGCTTTATCCATCAGCTGCGACACCCGGGAAAGAATTTTGGTAACAGTCTGATACCGGATTTCGTGAGAATAGTAATATGCGCTTGCCGTTGCTTTTTTCCATGAGGCTTCAAACGCTTTACGGGCAAACACCACATCGCCCAACTCCAGTAAATTCAAGGCTTCTTCTGGTGTCACTGCGTTTTCACTGTATAAACTTGCGTTTTGCAACAAGGCATTAATTCTCGCCTGCGCACTCGACAGCTGTTTCTCAATGTGAACTTTGTCGCTGTCTTTTCCGCCCTGCATTAACCGGCGCATCACAATTAATTCATTCTTTATGGCTTGCAACTGATCGCGGCGTTCTGCATTGGTTGCTCTTTCCTGCTCAAATACCGGACTCATCTGCTGATAAATCTGCTTTTCCTGCGCTGATTTTCTGCGGTCATACTCTTCAACCACAGATACCGCAGTCTTTGATAACTCAGGGGTTTCTGAGGTGAATTCATTCAGAAACTGGTAGCTGTACCACGAGGTATCATCAGGCTGAAAAACCTTGCCGTCATAAGCAAAACTGGCTGGCTGACTGGTTTGGTAGCTGTCCAGGGCAAAAAAATAAGCATGTCGGATCACCAGAAACGCCACCAGCACTAACGTGGCGCAAATCAGGGTAATCTCCAATGAACGCCAACCATCAATGGCATTTACCAGATCATGTTTTCTTCTGCTTAATACCAGATCGGCATTACGCATATTGTTAAAAATAGGTGCATTAGACAGCGGCGTATCTGTGTCAATCTGACCCAGTATCTGCGCAAAATGAATCGGTGAGAAACCATGACTGCGTGGTTTGCCTATCACGGTTTTAATGGCTTTCCAGGCATGTGGCGGAATGACCACAGGCCGTTTCTGACCGGTTATCACCACCCCAATATCCGGGCTTGCCGCTACGCCGAGAAACAGGCAATACGCCATGACAGCAAGGGAGTACACATCATCTTCAGGCTGACCGATTCCGCTGCGGATATAGTCTGGCGATGCGTAATTCAGGCTGGCTTCCGCATAGGTGTTAGCTTCACCGGTATATTGTGCGGCGCCAAAATCAACCAGACGAACGGCATCATCAGCGCCTATCAGCACATTTGAGGGTTTGACATCAAGGTGGCACACGCCTTGTGTGTGCGCATAGTCCAGCGCACCGGCCAGCTGGTAAATCAGCCAGGCAATGTGGTCGGCACGAAAACCTCCGTGATTATGGCGGCTGACTTTTTGCGCCAGATTCTCCCCGCTAACCCACTCCATGAAGAAGTAAGGCGTGGAAAACTCGTGCCCGACTTTTATGTACTTCACAACATTGGGATGCTGACAAACTTCGAGTTTTGTTGCCTCGCTCAGCAATGCATTTTCAGCTGTGTCATTGCCACGCTGTAATACCGACTTACAGCAAATAATTTTATTGGGTTCATCTTTATCGGCTAATTTATACAGCACAGTGCCACGACCCGGCTTGGTAATCGTGTCGAGAATATCGAACTTCGCCCGCAAGCTTTCTTCAAGAGAAGGTCTGCTCGCAAGATCCAATTCCTTTTGACGTTTCTTTTTCTTTATCAGCGCGCGATTAATGACATCGTCAATCACAGACACCTTTTGATTGCCAGATTCAGACAAAGGGAAAAACCAGCCATAAAACCAATAGATGGCGAGAGTTTAGAGTTGTCTTATTAAGCATTTCAATAGCCGAATAACATTCCGGCCTTTTGATGGTCAAGAAAGTCATTTTCACTATAAAAAAGCTCATAATGAAACAGGGTGATGAGTGGCTTTTGCGCAGAGATAATCGCCAGAAATAAAGGGATGTTGATATTGATCCCAATTATTTTTTTCAGACTATAAAACCATGACAGATGAAATAAACACTCAATATTGAGTGTCACTTAATTAAAGCCGAAACATGGCCGTTTATATTGGTGCCATTTTAATGTTCGTACCTGTCTGCTATCGCTTCTTTAACAGGTTTTCTGACTGAGTACAGCTTTCACTGAACATAGTTTTTTATAGATACCCCGGATATAAACCTGACTCTGGTTTGCAGAGAAACAGCGCGTTAAAAGTGCAGTACCATGAAGACCAATGAAAATGAAAAAAGGGCCATTTAAGCCCTTTTTAATTCACATCAACAAGATGAATGTTATTCGACGACCAGCTCGACGCGTACGTTGCCGCGCGTTGCATTCGAATAAGGGCAAACCTGATGTGCTTTTTCAGCCAGTTGGGTGGCGGCTTCACGATCCATTCCCGGCAGCGAAATGTGCAGCTCAACATCAATTGCAAACCCGACACCGGCAGGATTTTCACCGATACCGACTTGCGCTGTCACACTCGGCTCGCCAGGCAGTTTGATACTGTCCTGAGCTGCAACGAATTTCATGGCACCGATAAAACAGGCGGAATAGCCTGCCGCAAATAACTGCTCCGGATTGGTGCCCTCTCCTCCCTGGCCCCCCAACTCAGCTGGTGTGCTGAGCCTCACTTCCAGTTTACCGTCCGCTGACTCGGATGCTCCGTCACGACCGCCAGTAGATGTTGCTTTTGTTGAATACAGAACTTTCATTACGTTTCTCCATTTAGTGAATGCGATAGTTCAATGACGGTTGAACACATCCTTCTGGAAAGATATTCAGTGCCATACCTGGCCTCTCTCCAATTGCTTGAACCGTCAAATTCTTCTGTAGAAATAACTGTAGCTGAGTCTCTGAGAAATGACGTTTCCTCAGCGACGTAATTACCGGTTTTACGCCTGGTTTAAGCACTGTGATCATCGGCTACTCACAGCCACGGGCTGCATCACCTGATCGCAGTCACGCGGATTGAATCGCCAGTAGAGACAGACAGGGATCACCACCAGGCCCAAATGCATCAGCCAGCCTGACGTGGGGATTTGAGCGCCTTACCGGCTTCACGTAATGCCAACAACTCTGCATGGGCCGTAGGATCACACTCAGCCTGCATCCGGTTAACCCCAGTCGCGATCACTGTATCGTCTTTCACAACCACGGCACCAAACGGACGTCCACCTTGTTTCACGCTACTTTCGGCCAACGAGATAGCTTGCGATAAAAATGGATTCATACTGCGCCTTTTGCTTACGTGTGACTATTTCGGAATTCATTACTCAGGATAATCCGACACTATACGTTTTGTCCTGAGTACTCTGAAATTAAATGATTCACTGGCAGGTATTTGAAAATCAAATACTGGGCATTGTCTGGCTGACTCTGGCGCCTGGCTTTGGCTCTCGCTACAGAAGACATAACAGCGTTTGGCGGGAAATATTTACAGAAGCTATAGTCAATACAACAAAGTAAGCGATTATTCCAATACTGGTTACACAGGATCTGCGCATGCAAGAACCCAACACCATAATGAAACAACTCGGGTATTTAGGGCTGGTCCCTTTTGTCATCACCGCCCTGCTTGCTGTTGCTGACATCAGCCTTTTTAACCTGTCCGGGCAACAAATGTTCATCGCTTACAGTGCGGTTATCCTGAGCTTTTTATCCGGGATCCTGTGGGGAAATGCCATTGACCATATTTCCCATAAACTCAGCCGCAATGCCCTTATATTAAGCAATCTGTTTGTGCTGCTTGCCTGGGCGGCCATACTGCAAGGCCATAAACATGACCTTATCGCGATAGGTTTACTGGCACTGGGTTATCTGGCCGTCTGGTTTGCAGAGAAGCTCATCCGGCAAACAGAAGGTGAAGTGAACCCCAGAGGATATCAGACTTTACGAGGCAGACTGACTGCAGGCGTGATTGTCCTGCACGGGGTGGTGATCTTAACTTAATTGACGCACACGAGCCTGAGCCAACAAACCGAGACCGCTCCGCTGCGGACGGTCTCATTGATCAGCCCGATGTATACTCTTGCGGCAACGCTCGCTTACTCGGGTTTGATATTCTGATTCATCCTGAACAGATTGTGGGGATCGTATTTTTTCTTCAGTGCGACCAATCGCGTGTATGCCTCCCCGTACGCGAAGGCCACACGATCACCTTCGTCCTGAGTCAGAAAATTAATGTATGCCCCGGCACTGGCGAATGGTTGTGACTTGGTGAAGAATTCCCGCGCCCAGGCGATGCAGGTTTCATCTTCCTCTGCAGTGTCCCACCGTCCATGTACATTCATGACATAGCGTGCATCACGGCTGGCGTATGCCATGGCATCCGGTGATACTTTTTCTGTCTGACCGCCAATGGTGCCGATAAATATCTCACACTGAGGTGACGGCAATTTGCCGGCGAATTCGATCAGGATATCCAGTACCTCATCCGACAAATGGGTAAAGTTATGCGACTTCCAGTAATTCCGGGCGCCTTGCGTCAATAAAGGATCAAATGCCTGCTGCCAGGCGACATAGGATTGTACACCGACATGCTCACCGTACGGTGTACCGAAACTTCGCAGGGGTGCAATCAGTTTTTCACCTTCAGCAGGATCGCCAAAATAGCACAATGCCAGCGCGATCATTTCTTTGCCATGAACCGTTTCAGGCAAAAATGGTAAGGGCGGCGCTTTGCGCGTCACCATCCAGACATTCAGCGCTTCTGGCATGGATTCCGTAAAGCGGGCAAATTGAGTCAAAACGGCTTTTGCCTGCTCAAACGGAAAGACGATCAGCCCGCTAAGCACATCCGGGCCCACAGGGTGCAGCTGAAACTCAAAGCTGGTTACAATACCAAAATTACCGCCGCCACCCCGTAATCCCCAGAATAAATCGGCATTTTCAGTGTCGCTGGCTTTTACCTGTGTGCCTTTGGCAGTGACTAGATGCGCTGAAAGTAAGTTATCGACTGTCATGCCATACAGACGGCTCAACCAGCCAAAGCCGCCTCCCAGAGTCAAACCTGCCACACCTGTGGTTGAGTTAATGCCGAAAGGAGTAGCAAGGCCGTATTTTTGTACCGCGGCATCCACATCGCCCAGCGTACACCCAGGTTCCACCATCACCTTGCGGGTATTCGGGTTCACATGCACCGCCTTCATCAATGACAGGTCAATCATGATCCCGCCATCACAAACCGCGTTACCGGCAATATTGTGTCCACCGCCGCGCACAGACAGCAGAAGGTCATGCTCACGGGCAAAATTCACCGCCTGGAGCACACATTCCGCCGAAGTACAACGAGCAATGAGAGCCGGTTTACGATCAATCATCGCGTTCCAGATCTGCCGGACCTCATCATATTCATCATCTTTGGGGACTATCACCTTCCCCTGAAAATGCACCCTGAATCTATCAATGGATGCAGCCTCTAGCTGGCTCATACCCGCCTCCGCGTCATTCATTGCCTGGACCACATGCACAGAGTGCTCGCTCAGCCAACTATGGTTTATGGCGCAGGCGCACCACGGCGACCCGGAACAGGTCCCGTGTAATTAAATCAACCTATCAATAGAGTAAAACCCATTCATGGGTGGCGGTGTTGTCCCTTATTGAGACGAAGTACAGGATTGGAGAATTGACGATTTGCTTCTGGCTGAAGAAGTACTCGGCTGACTTGATACAGGTTCTTCACCCTATCTCATCTTGCCAAGGTTCAGGCGAAAAAAAACCGCTGATAGTTCAGCGGTTTCTTCAAATGTGGCGGAGCCAGAACAAGGTATAGAGGGATTTTCAAATCCCGGAAAACATCATCTGAAACCCAATAAAAAAAGCCCCGACTAGGCGTCCCCGTCTGATGACGAGGCTTTCGAATGTGGCGGAGAGATAGGGATTTGAACCCTAGATACGCTATTAACGTATGCCGGTTTTCAAGACCGGTGCTTTCAACCACTCAGCCATCTCTCCGTAAGTGCGGCGAATAATACGTGGTGATGGTGGTGCTGTAAAGTAAAAAAAGTTCAAGTGCTCAATAAGCCGCCAGGCGGAAAGTTAACTGATGACTTTAGTCTCAGCCTGCAATAAAAAACACCACTTAAGCTAAATCTGACGCCACAAATCCCTGATACTGACCAGTGTCATTACGGATAATATCGCGCAAAGCAACAGGGTGAAGATGATGTGTGTCCAGTTGTAACTTGTCTGCCCAGATAAATTCAAGGTGGGGTTCTTTTGAAACAACAGCTGCCGGCACATCAATTCCTGCAAGACGGGCACGAAACACCAGCGCGATTTCCGTTTGATGCTGCCCATTTTCCTGCCAGTCGTTTTCAGCGATACCGATCAGATCCCCGATCTCTGCTGTGAGTCCCGTTTCTTCGCGGATTTCTCTTGCGACAGCCTGCACTGCCGCTTCTCCGGCATCAACATGACCGCCAGGGAGAAACGTAAATGCCTCCCCAACCCGTTTTACCAGAAGTACTTTTCCCTGCACTTCTATCAGTGCCCGGGATGCATAGTGTAATCCCAACCTTGCCACCTCTGTGGTTACTTTACTGTGCATATAGCTTAACGGCTTGAGGATACCGCGGCAATCAGCGCTCAGGTTATGCTCTTGCTATAGTTGTGCTAACCTTCTGCCTTCATTTACCTTACAAGGTTTAGAGAGATGAACATTTTCAGTAACTTCGAAAGCGGCAATATTGATGTTGTAAAAGCCGACCAGCCTGGTGATATTCAACTGCGAATAAAAAAAGACAACCAGTCTGATTTCTACCAATGGTTTCACTTTCGTCTGGAAACTCAGGCTCAGGTTGAACATGGCTTCGAATTACAGGATTTAGCGAAATCTGCCTACCCGGAAGGCTGGAAAGATTACGATGTTGTAGCATCTTATGACCGTGAAGAGTGGTTTCGCATCCCGGCTGAATTTGACGGCGACACCCTGCGCTTTAAGGTGATTCCTGAACAGCGCTCCATGTATTTCGCCTACTTTGCCCCCTACAGCTACGACAGACACCTGGATTTGCTGCATCAGGCCCAGATGAACTTCAACTGTGAACTGGAAACCCTGGGCAGCACGCTCGATAACAATGACATCAGCCTGCTGACAATTGGCGAGCCAGGCGAAGGTAAGAAGAAGATCTGGATTATTGCCCGCCAGCATCCGGGCGAAACCATGGCAGAGTGGTTCATGGAAGGCCTGCTGCAGCGCCTGCTTGATGAAACCGACACTGTCGGCCGTGCGCTGCTCGAACGTGCCGTCTTTTACATCGTGCCGAACATGAACCCGGACGGCAGCATCAGAGGCCATCTGCGGACCAATGCGGCAGGAATCAACCTCAACCGTGAATGGCTGACACCCAGCATGGAGAAAAGCCCGGAGGTCTTCCTGGTACGGGAGCGTATGCTGAAAACCGGCGTCGACCTGTTTCTCGACATTCATGGTGATGAAGCCATCCCATACAATTTTGTCGCTGGCTGTGAAGGCATTCCCTCTTATGATGAGCGCCACGCCACGCTGGAAAACAACTTTAAACAAGCCTTGCTGACGATTACGCCGGAATTTCAGGATGAATATGGCTATGACAAAGATGCACCGGGCGAAGCCAATCTGAACATGGGTACCGCTTGGGTTGGTGAGCAATTTCAGTGTCTGGCATATACCGTTGAAATGCCATTTAAAGATCACAACCTGCAACCGGATGCCTTTTACGGCTGGTCGCCGGAGCGCAGTCTGGCTTTCGGTCAGGACATGTTAGCCGCAGTACGTGTGGTCGTTGACCAACTGCGTTGATTATTGCGGCCTGAGAAATGCAAAAGCCAGTCTTCGGACTGGCTTTTTAGCACTTGGATGGCGCATTATTCAGCCCGCATTTTCTCAGGCTGGAACGGCGAAAGATACTCTGAAAACGGTTTGTGTCAAAGTAGAATTTTATCCCGCCAGCGACTTCATCTCACAAATACGCCATTGGTCACAAAGCACGATTTCTTTGCTTTGACGCTGTCTGAAAGCTCTGATAAAGATATGCCTGATCTCGACGCATAGTGCTTTCAGGAGGTAATTGTGTCTATCAACTCACTTGAATATCTGGAAATGGCTGATGCCGCTAACAAGTGGGATCAGCAAGACGAAACAGCATCATCTGCTAAAGTCTCTGCTAATAAACGTCAACAAGCTGCTGCACGCCGCCGTATCGAAATGCTGCGTGACATCCGTGAATGCGGATTAACCATTGAGGAAGCCAAAGAGCTGGGTTTATTACACTGAAAACCCACAGTGAACTCTACCGATCTCGTCATGGCTAATGTGCTCTCTTGCATTAGCCATGAATTGTCACCACCTCATCATCGTTTTTTTCTATTGCATTAATTGCCCGATCCCCTCTTTTCTGAGCGACATAAAATCAGTACATTGAGCCCATATTGAGACAGATGGAAATTGATTATGTCGACTATCACTACCCGATGCCCGCATTGCCAGGGCCTGAACCGTATTCCCGTTGAACGTATTAATGACAAAGCCGTATGTGGTGCATGTAAAGAAGCACTGCTCGACGGAAAACCATTAGAAGGCACCACAGATAACTTCCAGGCTGTGCTGCAAAGTGAACAAGCCGTTGTGGTCGACTTCTGGGCACCCTGGTGCAACCCTTGCGTGGGTTTTGCCCCTGTTTTCGAAGATGTCGCAGCTGAGAGAGCCGGACAGGTGCGCTTCGTAAAAATTGATACCGAAGCTCAGCAGGCGCTGGCGGCGCAATACCGTATCCGCAGTATTCCTACCATTATGGTCTTCAGACAGGGCAAGCTGGTCGATACCATCAATGGCGCACTGCCAAAATCTCACTTCGACCAGTGGCTGAATCAGGCACTGGCAAAATAACCCTTTCCGCATATATAACGTGATAAATGACGCAGTATCTTTCTTATTAAAGATACCGCGTCATTGTTAGCCTCTGTATTCCTTCACTTTTTCGAGTACTTACCTATACTTAACGTCATAAAAATTATGTGTTTGGGTAATAGGTGTTGATGATATGCAAAAGCACTTTTCTCGCGCGTGTCTGGCTTTTACAGGCCTGTTCTGGCTGTCGGGATGCAGCAGTTTATCCTCGCTGGGATTCAGCAGTGATTACAGTATGTATGACACTGCCCAGGAATTCATTGATGAAAATGAGGTTCGCTCCAACGGTGCCGTGGTTGACAAAGGGCAGTATTACCCCAAAAGCGCCTACTCTTATACCTACCGTTATTGCAGTAACGGCCCGGAGCAGGCCGCGGAAGATATCGCGCAGTTTCAGAATCTGGCCAGGCAAGTTTGTGACCTCAACAATGGCCAGCTCAATCACCAGGAGACAGGCACCTGGTGCGTAGTAAACACCAACACAGCCGAGGAATACCCTTTCTTCTCAGCTAGTATCAGCGGTACGGATCAATGGGCAGATCTTTGTCTCGACGGCCCATTCGTGACGCTGAAAGTGATCGAAAATGATGGCGCACCGGACGACGAATGGTACAGCTCGGCCATTGTACTGGGCTACCTGCCTTACACGGCTGAACGCAGGCTGCTGGATGCACCCGCAGCAGCAACCGCGCTGATTGAGCCAACCAGAGCACCGGCTGCGAATGGCGCCTGGACAGAAGAAAGCGAACACATTTATACCAGTGTCGGCGAAAATGTCTGTCTGTATGAAAGGCCGCGCAACAGCACGCTGGGTTACACCTACCGAGGTACTGTCCGAAATGCCACCGATGGCAGAGTGAGGGTATTGGTCACCGAAAAATACAAAGGTGATATTCGGACAGCGCCAACCTTAGAGCGCTTAGACTGGCATGAAGAAGCCTATATCACGGCAAGTGCCAAGGCATGGTTTGTGTGCTCGTCGTGAATTGGCGACGACTGCCCCGACGGACTCCCCTTCGCAGGGAATGGCATCAAGCCATTGATTTATAAGACACAAAAAAACCCGGCTTTTACCGGGTTTTACTTTCGAGACAGTGACAATCGCTAGACGACAAATTTCTTCATTGCACTGTTTAATTCATCCACCTGGGATTTAATGGACTGAGAAGTTTGGTTGGCATTGTCGCAATTGCCGGACACATCGTCGGCAGAAGATGACAGCTGGTGCACCAGCTCAGCAACAGACTGCGACACATTCGACTGTTGTTCTGTCGCAACCGCAATATCACTCACTTTCTGCGACACCACCTCCATGTAGCGAACCGTATCTTTGAGCATCTCATTGGCCGTCGCAGTATGCTCTGTACCTACCTGAACCAGAGACTGGCTCTGTTCGATAACCTGCACGACCTGATGTGTGGACGCCTGAAGCGCTTCAACAATGGCGTTGATCTCTGTCGTAGATTCAGTCGTGCGCTGGGCCAGCAGGCGGACTTCATCAGCAACAACCGCAAAACCGCGACCTAAATCGCCGGCACGGGCCGCTTCTATCGCCGCATTTAACGCCAGCAGATTAGTCTGCTCTGCGACCCCCTGAATCACTTCCGTGACATGTTCGATACGATCACTGTCTGCCCTGAGTTGCTGAACCATGTCACTGGCCTGCACCACCAGCGTATTCAGCTCTGTCACTGTCTGCTGGTTCTGATCCAACGCCTGCTCGCCATTCACCAACAGGGAAGCCGAGTGGGCAAGATCGTCAGATGCCGCCTGGGTATTTTGTGCCGTTTCATGGGCCGTAGCGGACATTTCTTCTATTGCTGTCGCCACAGAGTTGATCCGCGACGCCTGATCGTTCACTTCACCTGCCGTGTCAGCATTGGTGGCAAGCAGCTGATCCATGCTGGCATTCACCGCGTGCGCTTTGGTCGACACCCCGGTGACTAAGCCAGACAAAGCGACGGACATGCGGTTCACCGCATCGATCAGTGCCGCAATTTCATCAGAACCTTTGTTTGCCAGCGCTGTACCTGAGAAATTACCGTGCGATATTTCTTCAGCACGAGTTACCACACGGCTTAAACGCGAACCGATATCCCGCCCCAGCCAGGTTGCGATAAACAAAGAACATAAACTGGCAATCACACTGGTGGCAATCAGCAGAGCCACCACTTTCTGCACGCTGCTGCTAATGGCATCTCCACTTTCTGCAGCAATCACCTGCTGTTCACTAACCACAGTTTCAATGGTTTGCGCCAGTTGTTCGACTGCAAGCAAGGTTTCTGTTTCCATCAGGTAAGTGGCTTTATTCCAGTCCTGTGCCTGACGGTGCATGACAACATCTGTCGCCATTGGCAAATACATATCCTGCATTTCTTTAAACAGCGACCAGAGACTTTTCTGGCTGTCACTCAGGCTGTCCTGCTTGCGGTTAATTTCAGACACCGCCCGATTATTATGCCGCAGGTACTCTTCGAACTTGTCCAGATTGTCCTGATTAGCGCTGATCAAAAATGCCCGCAATTCACCCAATCCATTGGATAACGATGAATAAGCATCCGTCAGCAACTTCATCAGGCGCTTACGATCGTCGCCCACAGGGTTACTTTCTTCTTCGTTAAGCATGCCCTGCAGCTGGTCTAAAGCGACTTCAGCCAACGGCGCCGCTTCTGATTGCAATAACGTATGCGCGGGCAGGTTCTCCGGCGTGTGGCTCATAGCGGCCACCGCTTTTTCACTGGCTTTCAGCGCTTCCCAGTCAGCTTTCACTAACTTAAACTGCGCTTCACTCAGATGGTTTTGTAAACGGGCGACTTCTTCATCAACCTTGGTAAACGCATCGTCAAGTTGTTGACGGTACCTTTCCTGGCGCGCTTCATCTGCCGCCAGCATATAAGCCCGGAGGCTGGATAATGAAAATTCGGCGTTTTGCTGTATGGAGCGACTGGCGTCCACAGTGGGTATATTCACATTCAATAGTGAATAAGCATGGCTTTCCACTTTACTGATCTGGAGATAAAGAATGATTGCGGCGGCTAAAAACAACGCAGTCAACAAGAAAAAGCTGACTCTGAGCTTCCTTGCAATAGATAAATTCATAACTGACAAGTCCGTTTACTTCGTATGTTGGACCAATATAATGATAGCGATGTGAATTGTGAACACTTTGTCATCAAAGTATGAATTTTTTCAGCATTACGTGTGGTAAACGCCTCAAAAAAGCACACCTTATTAAACAAATTGAATAATTATGTCGTTTAATAGCCCTAAGTATCTCGCCAACAAACCCATAAACATTGCTATGCATCAAGTCCAGTACTTTGTAGAGAAAATATGACATTAAGTGATTTTTTATTCTCACAATGCGCCACACCACTTTAAAAAGGTGACAAAAGTCACACAACCTGGACGATCGGTCAGTATAATTGCAAATAACAATAATTATTACTTCGAATTTGTTTTACATTCGTTTGGGTATCCGCGTTATGACACAATTATTCAAGCCGAGTCTAAGTACGCTTGGGCTGGCAATCAGAAAAATCTGCCACAAAAATATTCTGCCGATTTCCTTATTCGCTATCGCATTGCCTGCATTCGCAGATGAAGCAACGAACAGCGTACAGGACGCTGAGCCAGAGACTATCGTTGTGACTGCGTCAGCACTGAAAGTGGAAACACCTTTAGAAGAAACGCCTCGTTCTGCTTCAGTTGTTGATCGTGAAGAGCTGGAAATTCGTCAGGTTCAGAAAGTTGACGAAGCCCTGCGTTACCGAGCCGGTGTGACTTCGCAGCCCTATGGCGCGGACAACGACACAGACTGGATTAAAGTTCGTGGCTTTGATGCTGCCACCTATCTGGACGGTAACCGTTTATTTAAAGATGGTTATTATGGCTGGATGCTCGAACCTTTCGGCATAGAGCGTGTCGAGGTATTGAAAGGCCCGGCTTCTATTCTGTACGGTGAGGCGCCTCCGGGTGGCGTTATCAGTGCAGTCAGCAAGCGTCCGACCGATACACCGCAAGGCGAAATCGACCTGCAGGTGGGCAATCGCTCACACAAACAAATCGGTATCGATATTTCAGACTATGCCAATGAAAACGGTGATGCGCGTTACCGGATTGTTGCCATGGCTAACGAACGGGATGGTGTACTGGATGGCACCTATAATCAGCGATACTATCTGGCACCCAGCTTAGCGCTGGATTTATCAGATCGCACTACGCTGACCTTGTTGGCCAGTATTATTGACGATGAAGGTGTACCAACAAACGGCTTTTTCCCTGCTAATGGCAGCTTGACCGACACTCCGCAAGGCAAACTGGATCCAAGCACGAACTTGGGTGAGCCAGGTTACGACATCAATGAGAAAACGCAGTTCTCGCTTGGGTACGCACTTGAACACGAGTTTAACGATACCTGGACGCTGAAACAAAATGCCAATTACGGGCATATTGATATGCTGCTTCGTAGTTCTTATGTCTTCTCAGCACCTGCAGTTGACTCGGGTGGAAATATCATAGACCCGAACGTTTATAACCGAGGCTTGGTCTACCGTGATGGTTCTGTTGACAGCTACAGCCTGGATACACAAACTGTCGGCCGCTTCTACACCGACCGTACCGAACAAACACTGTTGCTGGGTCTGGATCTCCAAACCCATAAAAACGAAGGTAAAGAAAAAGACGATTACGCCTTTGGTGGTCCGATTGATATTTTCAATCACACACCGGGTAATTTCACACCCGTTGATCCAAGTACACTCACCTCGCGCACCATCGGGAAAGATCAAGTGGGTCTTTACGCGCAGCATCAGGTCAAACTTGACGGCCAATGGGTTATGTTACTTGGTGGGCGTTATGACTACGTAAAAACCAAGAACAACAACAAAACATCTGAAGTCAAAGAGAAACGTGATGATAGCCAGCTCTCTCTGAACGGCGGCCTGATGTATCTGGCCAGCAATGGATTCGCGCCTTACGCAAGTTACTCTGAGTCGTTTGAAGTACTGACCACTGTGGATCCCGCAACAGGTAAACTGTACAAACCGCTTGAAGGTCAGCAAACAGAAGTTGGTGTGAAATACACCCCAGAATTTATTGATGGTTATCTGAACCTTGCATTATTTGATATCACACAGAAAAACGCGCTGGTGACAAACCCGGCTACCTATGTAAAAACCCAAACCGGTGAGGCTACCTCGCAGGGTGTGGAAGTGGAAGGTATCGGTTACCTGACTGACAATCTGAAACTCACCGCCAGCTACACCTATACCGATGCACGTACAGACGAAACCTATGGTAAAGGCAAAGAACAGCGAGCCGCTCTGATACCGCGTCACGCCGCATCAGCCTGGCTGGACTATGACTTCACCACAGAGCTGTTACAGGGACTGACTCTGGGCGGTGGCGTTCGTTATAACGGTGAAACCGTCGATAACCCGGCCAGCAGTAGCCGTACTGTACCGTCATACACACTGGTGGATGCCGTTGCCCGTTACAACATCAACAACCAATGGCAGGCTCAACTGAACGTCAACAACCTGTTTGACGAAACCTATGTGTCGAGCTGTGACTACTACTGTTACTACGGTGAAGAACGCAGTGTGATAGCCACACTGAATTACCGCTGGTAAACCCTTCACACGCGAAAAGACGACCTGAACCCTGCTCTGTGAGCAGGGTTTGTTTTTTACACACCGCCAGCTCACCTTTGCCATAGTTAATCTATATTGATACTTTAAATATCATTATATGGACATTAATTATGAACAACCCCTTGGCTCAACCCCTGACTGATATCACGTGCGAAATTGGCGAGTCGCCGATCTGGCTGGCCTCAGAGCAGACCCTGTTCTGGGTCGATACTGAGCACAACTGCATCCTCCAGTATTCCCTGAAAACAAAAACCCATAGCGCCACCGACGTACCGGTCGCGGTCACGGCCATTGCGCCTGCCAGCTCTGGCTGGCTCGCCGCGACAAAAACGGGGTTGTATCGCTGCCATGCGGATTTCAGCGGCTTTGAGTTTATCGCCGACCCAACCGAAGGGCTGGCCGGAATACGACTGAATGATGCGGTGAATTGCCCGAGTGGCGATCTCTGGTTTGGCTCCATGAATGAAAGCCACCTGGAGCAAGCCGATGGCTGTCTGTACCGCTACCGGGCTGACACCCACACCATCAGTCAGCTTGATAGCGGATATGCTGTTGCCAATGGTATTGCGTTTAACGCCAGGCTAAAGCGCGCCTACGTAGCCAATATGTTCCGGGGTCAGGTTATCGAGCTGCAAATGAATGATGACTGGACTGCCGTCCTCAATAAACGTGTCTTTATTCAGTTGCCGGAGCAAGAAGGCTTACCCGATGGGCTGACAACCGACGCGCTGGGAAATCTCTACGTGTGCCACTGGAATAAAGGCGCTGTCAGCATCTACAACCCGGAAGGTAAATGTATTCATCTGGAAGCGCTGCCGGTAAAGCACGCGACCCGGTGTACCTTTGGCGGCGACAAACTCGACATTTTGTTTGTTACCACGGGCTGGTATGGCATGTCGGAGCAAGAACGCAGTGAGTTGCCACTCTCTGGGCGCACCTTTGTCATGCCGTCCCTGTTTGAGGGAAATACCGAGAGTATTTTCTGCGAATCGTTTCCACATCAACCTTTTAGGCAATAGGTATACCCGCTATAATCGCCGGACAACAGGAAATGCAGGATTCAGCTATGGAAAACAAAGCCAACGCCGTCAGTCGCATTGTGGAAATCATCACCCAAAGCGCCAGACAGGAGCAGCCGGTTCCGCTGCCGGATCTGATTTTTCATTCTGAGATCCCAAAACCGACCTATCATCGCCTGGTTCAGCAACTGGACGAAGAACAGTTTCTGACTGCCGACGAACGCGGCAACGTTTACCCCGGTGCTGAGCTCAAACGTATTGCCCTCAACCTGAACAGCAACAACGAGCGAAAAGCACAACTTCAGGCGATATTGCACGGATTGTCGCGACGGGTGAAAGAAACCTGTGGGATTGCGATTCCGGACGGCAATGAAATGGTGTACCACGAACGAATTCAGACCAACTGGCCGCTGCAGATTGTCTTACCCATAGGGATGAAAACCCCTGTCTGGGCAACCGCCAGCGGCAAGTTGTTTCTGAGCTCCCTGCCCAAGACGCAGCGGGAGCGGATCATAGGCCAGCTGGATATGACCAAACTGGCCAAAAATACCCATACCGACCCTGATACGCTGGAGCAGGAATTAAAGATCATCCGCGGACGTCAGGTGAGTGTAGATAACGAAGAATTCATCGACGGGCTGGTCGCTGTGGCTATTCCGGTCAAATCTTCCGATGGCAAATTTCTGGCATCCCTGTTTTGCCACTGCCCGAAAACACGCAAATCTCTGGATCAGTTACTGACTTATCTGCCCGATCTCGAACGTACCCGGGATCAGCTTCAGGGCTATATTCAAGAACTGACATAAACACGGCCCTTTGCTGTTGCCAGCTAATCTCAGCTCAGCATCATTGCCATAATTTCATCCGCGGCTTCTTGCATCAGCGGCACAAAAGTTTCCAGATCAAGCAATGGATGACGAACCACAGGGCTGTGACAGAACAGAAAACCCAGCAGCAAACCATCACGGGCTATCGGCACGGAAACCGCGGCCATACCATCAATGAATTCACCATTATCGCGGCCATAACCCAGTTCACGGATAGCGGTCAGCTCCTGCTCCAGTTTTGCCTTGTCTATCAGGGTATGCTCGGTGAAGACTTCCAGAGCAATATTATCCAGAATCACCCGGCGCACGCCGTCCGGCAAAGTCGCCAGATACAGTTTGCCTGACGCCGTCGCGGCCAGCGGCACTGAGCTGCCAACCGGCAGGCTGATCTGCAAAGGCCAGTTGGTCTGAACCCGCTCAAAGTACAGCATTTCGATGCCGTTCGGCACAGAGATGCCACAGGTTTCACCAATTTGCGCCGACAGTCTTTCCAGTACCGTCAGGCGCTGCGATTCAAAGACCTTATTGCGCAGCACGGCCAGCGCCATCTGGCGGAATTCAGGGCCGGCAATCACTTTTCTCAGCATGTTCTCGCGCAGAATGCCAAGCTCTTTTAACTGCACAAGGAGTTTTGCAGTAGCTGGCTTGGGGAGATCCATCGCCTCAGCCAGTTCATTCTGATCATACTGACCTTGGTGTTCGGAAATAAAGGATAAAATCCGTAAGACACGCTCAATCGTCGAGCCTTTTTCTTTTCGGGTAATGGGCTTAGTTGTGCTCATAATGATTCTTAGAGTGTTGTTTCAGTTCAGGTTATACGGATCATTCTGGGTGATCAATATAAGGTGAGCGAAGTGGGGTGTGTTCTCTTTAAAATCTGTCTGGTATGTCGCGCTTGGGTTCAGTGGTTTCTTCGGCATGGTGTGGCGCGCGCCAGACACTCTTTGCTGGCACAAAGAGTGCCCAGAAATGCCGACTTGTTCGCTGATGTTGTCCGGGCCGGTTGTAGGCGCTACCGGCGCCGACAACCTAAAAATTCGTCCATGAATTTTTCCCTTGTTTTGTATTTCCTATTATATATCGTCAATGCTAAAAGCCGTCATTCCCGCGCAGGCGGGAATCCAGTTAGCGAGTACATTCCTAAAGATTGAGTGAGTATGTCGCGCTTGAGTTCAGTGCTTCCCTCGCCATGATATGACGCGCGCCAGACACTCTTTGTTGGCACAAAGAGTGCCCAGAAATGCCTGTTTGTCCGTTGCTGTTGTCCGGGCCGGTTGTAGGCGCTCCCGGCGCCGACAACCTAAAAATTCGTCCTGAATTTTTCCCTAGGGAAGTGGGTAACTTTGGGCCGAAACTTGTTTTTGGGCATAAATATGTTAGTGCTGAAACTCAGGCCTAAGTATGAGTATCAAATCAATCAGACCAATTAACACTTTAAGTAAGCAAAGTTTTAAGATTGATTCTAAGTTGATATTGAACAGCATCCGCTGATGTGCTCCACTGCGTAGAGAGGAAACTCACAACTCCAATAACATCAGAAGGAAACAATATTTTTCCATTAACCTTGGCAAATGGGCCATCACTCTCCAATAAAACTCTCTCTTTTGGTAACCATGAGATTACTTTCTTAGCTCTTGCAGAATGAAGCATTGCTGGCCCAATAGAGAAGTAGCACCCCAGCTCAACAGCCCTATCAACTTGTTTTTTTGTTGCTAAGAACCAATGAAGAATTGGTCTTCCTGCTTTTGGATAGACACTTAATAGCTCTAACACTTTATCAACAGCATTAAGGCTATGAATTGTTAAGATTTTATCGTTAAACTCACAGCACTTATTTAGAATGTGCTCAAACACCACTTGTTGAACTTCCATGTGTTCAACATAGCCTTTAGAGCCATCCAATCCAATTTCGCCGATATATCTTGTTCCATTGCATAATGAGTCAAATAAAGATAATTCATTATATCTTTGATGAGCCAACTGAGGGTGTAACCCTAACGCCGTTCTACAATTATCTAACTTTTTAGTAA
The DNA here is from genome assembly GCF_030547675.1 of Photobacterium sp. 2_MG-2023. Classification (NCBI taxonomy): domain Bacteria; kingdom Pseudomonadati; phylum Pseudomonadota; class Gammaproteobacteria; order Vibrionales; family Vibrionaceae; genus Photobacterium; species Photobacterium sp. 2_MG-2023. The sequence goes on along the minus strand of NZ_JAUOQQ010000018.1, from coordinate 5,868 downwards.
GAGCAACAGTTCCTCTGAAAGCAGAAGGGACCGTTGTGACAGATAGAACATAAATACCTGAACTATCTATGTCTTTGAGGATTTTTTCATGATCGGGATAGAGATCCACATGACAATGTAAATCCATCATTATAGATTTTCCGCTTTGAGAAAAACTTCAACCTCTCTTAAGCCACGCCGAATTGTCGATTCAAGTTTTCTCCTGATATCAGCATCAGAAGGTAGTGATCCGCTTTGTCGTAGCCATGAACGATAATCACCAGATTTATTGAGTCTAATGATAGCGGTTTGTACGGCTTGAAGATCATCTCGTTTTTCTCTTTCTTTATAAACGACCTGCAAGTTTGTGCTTTCGTAATCTGCATCTTCCGTTAGCTTTGCATGATAAACAGAAGAGCGCCTGATTAAACAGGGAACACATCGACCACACTGAATATGCTCCCTGTGCCAGTGGCTGCAAGACACACTCAATGGTACTGCTTTAGCAATAGCTACTTGGTCTTTACATTCGGCAAGCATTTCACCTTTAGTTTTGAATTGATATGGGTTTATAAACTTCACATTATATCCAGCATCATTCAAGAAAGACTCAAATCTATTCAAAAAGTACGGATGGGTTGTTCGGGTACTATGGCTGCCTATCCTTCGTCGTGTCAATGGAGGATTAATAGATATATATCCATTCTCAGGCACAATTATTGTTGATATTTTAGAATCATCATTGACATTCCTCAACGCAACAATTCCCAGCACAGCCATAGCTAGAAAATTAAAGCTTCTTCCTCTCATGGATGTATCTGTTTTCCCTTTTAAATCTTCCTTTAAACTGGGAGAAATACTGTAAGAAAGCTCTCCAAATCGCGATCTTAAAAGAGATTTGATATTTTCTTGCTTAACTCCATCCCCTCTATAGGCGTGACTAACAAGAAGAGGTCTGTAATCAGAATTTCCATTCAATATGTCGATAGCACCTACAGCACTATCCAATCCTCCTGAGAATAAACAAACAGAGTTTAGTCCCTTAAGAGTGTCACGTTTTTCTTCAGCTTTTGAACTCGTCTTTGGTTTAGGAATTGCCATTGATGATTTAAAAAAAGTAAACTTCCACTGATCTCCTGTAAGAAAGTTTAAAATATCTCTAAGTCGATCTGCCAATAAACTCCACTTGCTATTATCTTTTACCGGTATATGCAGGTGCATTTGCCTTGACCAAGCATCTGCTGCTGTTTCTCTTTGCTCGAAAGTATCAGCAGCTGTAACAGCAGTAGCAATTGTTATAAGGTCTATCGCATCAGTATCAATTTGAACACCTAAATTCCTTACTGTATCTAGTAAAGCGCGAGATGCTACGCTGTACTTTGTTTTATCATACTGGTGAGTATTATAGATCTGCACTGGATGGCAATGTTTTGAATATGAAGGAAGTTCAGATGGATCGTTATGAAAGTAAAAATTAGTCATTGTAACTCTCCCAAACTTCAACCGATTGTGTAATAGCATCAATCTGTAACTGAGTAATGTTGTCTTTTGTTATATTCCCCGCGTTACCACTCGTCAATTTTTCTACTTGTTCTTGTGTAACCACCTTCACTAACTCCCTTAGTTCTTCTTCCATTCGATGATGCTTACTTGCATGCTCAGTATTAAACCATGCTCTCCCCATTCCAGTAACAATATCTTGGAAAATTAGGTCGGTTAAATAGCAAGAGAGTGCTTCATGCATTACATCTTCAGTAATTACATCCGCGTTAAAATCTTCCTCATCAGGTAATGCTTCGGAAAGTGCATAATCCAACGCTATCCTAACAGCATCTGCATCACCATTTTCTGGTGTTAAATGCTCCGTGATCCTGTCTATAGCCTGATCTGTTGTTAAGCCATTTAATTCTGATAAAGACAGCGAGTTATTATTTACCGTTACGCTGTCGCCGCTCATCATTCTTAACAGACCGGTACCAGCACTAATACCACTCGCTAATCGCCTGCTTGTACCTGAACCACCGCCTGACCCTTTAGCATACTTTCTAAGTGAGCTTCTTAAATTAGATGAACTACCTCCACCACTAGCGTATTCACCAAAAGCTCTTCTCGCGCTTGCTAAACGATTTGGAGGTGCTGGAATCGATGCTGGCCCCGGTATTTTCTCTTGAACCTTTCCGTTATCTATTTCTTGACTAGGATCGTTACTTGGATCCTGACCATCATCATTTGTGGAATCTTGGCCGTCATTTGTTCCGTCACCAGTACCAAACTGCATTGGATCACTCTGTTCTGCCCACGGTGGTACTAATGGACTTTGATTATTTGGCCCAGTAGAAGATGCTGAAGTTCCCACTACTTAACTACCTCTAATTCGTTAACAATTGGCTTTTTCCAAGCTTTATTTGGTACTGTCTTTACATAAGCTAAAAGGACTGATTTACATTTACTATCTTTAATAGCAAGTAATCTTGCGCCATATAAGCCTAATGGCATTTTGTTCCAATCTTCCACTAACTTAAATTTCTCGATTAAGGCATCCATTACCGATAAATACTCCTCTTGCGAGGTCAATTCTATAAGCTTGGAATTTGTTTCACTTAGTCTATTTTTTTGCTTCGATAAACCATCTAAGAGTTTTTGAGCTGCACCAGACATGATTGAATTAATCGCTCCCATTGGAATGCTTTGCCTACTTAGATAAGCTGCGGCTGTGAGATCTTGTTCAGCAAAGGATGGTTGGATTTTTGACCATTTATCGAGAAACTCTAAATCATGCTTCCATTCTTCTGGGAGATTATTGAGAGAAAATTCCTCATCAATGTTTTCCATGTCAGCGATAACAGCAGGTAAGCCCTTTTCTTTATCGATAAGTTCATACAACTTATTCGTCGCCTGAGTACCCATACATCGTTCAAAAATAACTAACTTAGTTATTGTTTTTTCATCTAGTTGCATTCCTCTTCTTTTAGCTGTTTTCAACCTCATTCGAACTTGGTTAAGTAAGCGTTTTACAATCCTCGGATTACCATTGATGTTTGATGATTCAGCTAAAATAGGGGCAAGCTGTTCGGCAACTTTAAACTCACCTCTTAATTCATCTTTATTTTCTATATCGCAATCCGCCAACAGGTCGTCTACCGTTATTTGATCCTGTTGCCAAGAAAGCCTTAACGATTCCTCAAGTTTTGACCTGAACTTCTCAAATTCCTGCTTTTCAACTTTTTTGTCTGAAGCTATCAACATCATCAGATAGGCTCTAACCTCAGCAATACCAGGCTTAGGCACATGAACAGGAATTTGAATCAGTTTATCTAAATAGTCCGTCTGATGCCGTTGAGAAGCACCTTTATGAAAGTGTGGTACAGCTAAGCGAATCATGTCTTCATCTGCCGCGATAACAAAAGCTGTATTTGGCAAGAATAGAAATAATCGAATCGCTTCCAGTGTAGAAATAGCATTGATTGGAGAGCATCGATCCAAGTTATCAACATAAACGATAAGTGGCCTATTGAAACTTTTCAATAGTGAAGAGTACGCATTTCTAAACTTTCTTATTTCTGTAGGTGGTGACAACTTTTTCTTTGGTTTTAGAACACCTTTGCCATTTTTAGCGGTCTTGCTTACATTACTTACAGCAGATTTAATATCACCAATCTCAAATTCGTCTTCTTCTATTTGAGTTTCAGGATCTTCATCATCCTCGCCAAACAAACCTATTATCTTTTGGCTAATCCCAAATGTTGGAAATCCAGATAATGCCGCACCTCCTTCTGCCAACATTCCCAGTAATCTGATTTTATCTACCCGTTTAGAAAACTCTTCTGCTTTTTTTAATAGCCCTTTATCTCCTTCTGCTTCTTTAATAAGCTCAGAGGCTATCGTTTCTAACAACGCCGCCTTAGCATCATCAAAACCTTCAAACATCCATGCATCGAAGTGTATTTGAATATACTCTTTTCCTTCTTTACTATCGTTTTCAAGGCAGCTTTTAGTTAGTTCTAGTATTGTGGATTTACCTGCACCCCAATTACCAAAAACCCCAACGCTAATGGGCATTAGTTTCTTTTCAGTAATTAGATCTTTGATAGATTCAGCTGTTTCATTAAAATTTAGAAAATCGATTGATGATTCTTTATCTGACCACATTGGCCATTCCTGCCTTATAAAATTGAATTCTTCTAAATTAAGTAGGTATGTATGTTACGGTGAATTTGGCCACCTGATTAAAGGTGATATATTACTTGACCACTACACAGCCACGCTACCGCCTCTAGGTAACAGTCCTACTCCCCGCACATCTCCAGCTTCCATACTTTCTATCAGCCGACAAAGAGTAGGCTTAAGTGTATGACAAACTACACATACTACTCGGAACATATGAAACTGCAATACTAATACTGGACACTTGCTAAGTATATGCATGGATTTGCATTATACATAGATTCAGGTTATGTGCTCAGGCCGGTAATGCACTCATCTTCAAGCGCTTATCAACATTCAATATGTGTTGACCAAAAGCGCTGCTCCACTACTGCTTCAGCTACTGAAGAAAGTATGAAAGAGTCTGTTGTGCGTCTTGGCCGTATGTAATCTCGTAATGGGCCGTTGATGAGCCCCTTTCTTTACAATTTACGACACATTAGAAAATCTTAACCAAAAAATATGATCCAGAGAATGACTGAACAATCACTCTAACTCACAATGGGGCAATAACGAGTTACGAACCCAAACAGTGCCACTCCCCCAGGGAAAAATTCAGGACGAATTTTTAGGTTGTCGGCGCCGGGAGCGCCTACAAGCGACCCGGACAACACCAAAGAATCAAAAGGCATTTCTGGGCACTCTTTGGGCCAGCAAAGAGTGTCTGGCGCGCATCCGTAAATGGTGAGATTGCCACTGAACCCAAGCGCGACATACCCGCAAAATCTTTAGAAATGCACTCGCTGTCTGGATTCCCGCCTGCGCGGGAATGACGGATTTTTGCATTCACAGCATCAAAAGGAATCACGCTTCAAGGGAAAAATTCAGGACGAATTTTTAGGTTGTCGGCGCCGGGAGCGCCTACAACCGGCCCGGACAACACCAGCGAACAAACAGGCATTTCTGGGCACTCTTTGTGCCAGCAAAGAGTGTCTGGCGCGCATCCGCAAATGGTGAGATTGCCACTGAACCCAAGCGCGACATACCTTCATGCCTCACACAAACCGCCAGCCACAGCAACTCAAAAATCACAAGAAAACCACGCCCCCAGGGAAAAATTCAGGACGAATTTTTAGGTTGTCGGCGCCGGGAGCGCCTACAACCGCCCCGGACAACACCAACGAACAAACAGGCATTTCTGGGCACTCTTTGGGCCAACAAAGAGTGTCTGGCGCGCATCCGTAAATGCTGAGATTGTCGCTGAACCCAAGCGCGACATACCCGCAAAATCTTTAGAAATGCACTCGCTGTCTGGATTCCCGCCTGCGCGGGAATGACGGATTGTTCCATTTACAGCATCAAACGGAATCACGCCCCCAGGGGGAAAATTCAGGACGAATTTTTAGGTTGTCGGCGCCGGGAGCGCCTACAACCGGCCCGGACAACGCCAACGAACAAACAGGCATTTCTGGGCACTCTAATGATATGGTCCGCCCCAACCTCACCCCTAGCGACGTCAGTGGCTAAGCTTGAGGAAACCGAAACCACTGAGGTGTTCCATCATGGACAATTTACATATTCTTGGCATCGATCTAGGTAGACGTACATTTCACTGTATCGGACATGACCAGCATGGGCATGAGGTGTTTCGTAAGAAATTCAATCGGGTTCAACTGCTTTTATGGCTCTCTAATTTACCCCATACAACGGTGGCATTTGAGTCTTGCGGCGGCGCGCATTGGTTAG
>NZ_JAUOQQ010000017.1:0-95413 GCF_030547675.1 Photobacterium sp. 2_MG-2023 | reverse complement strand
CTTTCTTGTCCATATTGTCTATCCTTAAGCCTTTAAGGCTGAAGCTTAGACAATTACACAGAATTCAGGACAGTCTCCATCACACCAATCGACTTCAGCTCTTTGCGTTGCTTTTTACCTGTCTTTTTTCTTCGTGTTGCTGAGAGTTTGATTTCGAATCCAAGTAGACAACGAAGACATCATAGGTCCGCAATTCATTTTTACACACAGGCTGTTGCAGTTTGAAGTGGATATAATGATTCGAGCCTTTCTTTTGGTTTGGCAATGCGTGACTTATCTTCCATCCTCCTTCTTGTTTGGTCACGAGATTTACTAATTTTTCATAGATCACCTCATCTTTAGCATCAAAGGCATAAAGCACAGCACAACTGTCTCGGTCTAGAACTTTCGAGTAGTTTTTCATTTGAGTAAATAGCGCGTTCTCAACGTCTTTACTCATAAATGAGCCGTCCTTAAAGCAAATCTTGGCTTCTACCGCTAATGAATTGTGCGAATCTGTCCGAGTCAGCAGCAAATCAATGAAGCTTTTGCAATAGGGTTCTTCAGTGCTGACATGAATATCCAATTCAGCAGGATATTCATCCTCAATTGATACTTTTTTTAATGCAGTGATGACATCCGAACGGGCAGCGTTGATTTTGTCTTTAAGGTGATAAGTGATTTCATTCTCTACTTTGAATTTTTTGGACTTCCCATCCATGTAAGAAGCGACTCCATCCGTTATTCTAATGATACCGGCCTTCAATGCGCTTACTAAGAGATCGGGGACTGAGGTTTGCCGATAGTGCTTGCATGGACAGCTTTTTCGTAACCGATTATGCTCTATTTCTGAGAAATGGTTATACGCTGCTTCAAGCATCGGGTAGTGTTCTCGAAGTTCATTAATAGACTGCCGGGTGGGACGAGTGTAAGTACCGTAAAGCAAGGCTTCTCCACTAAGAAGGCTCGTGACCCATCGAACATACTCCATTATGAGTAATTCATCGGGATAGTGATCGATGTCTCCGTAATCTTCGAAACGGAAAGAAGCGTCGCTATCCAAGCCCTTTTTCGCCCTTTCCATGCATTTCACATAATGCTCGCGGAATCGAATATACCGCCAAACATCATCCGCACCAAGTTGTGAATAGGTGAACCATTTTTTGATTGGGACAAGCGAGTATCTGATCCCTTTTTTCTCATCGATGAACTTGTAACACTTAGTATTTTCAAACTCTGAAGCTGAGGACCCAGCTGGCACGATGAAACTAAGTTCTGGTTGGAATCTCAATACCTTTCCCCCGTTCCGCTGATAATCATCGCCACAATCACGCAATACTGTCCAATCGGGCTGAAGTTCATCGGGATATGACTCCATTTTTTCCTTGAGCGCTGACAGTAGCGTCATTTCAAGGCTATTTTTCCGTTCACCCTCTTTGAGACTTGACAAAATCGTGTGGCATTGGACTAAAGACCATCTTTCATTGCCATTAACAGCCAACAGAATCTCATTTTTTTGACTGTCATAGCAGGGTGTTACTCCGTCTAATAGGCTAAAAACACCACCGTGCTTTCGTTCTTCTTTAAGGCCCAGCATTGCCTCTATATGAGAGACCTTTTCTAAGAAATCACGTACTTTTTGATGCGCATTGGTATAACAATTAAACGGAGCATAGTAGTGGCGATGTGCACTTAAGGATGGGGTTCTATTAGATTCCAAATCACGAATAAGCTCATGATAAGCCGTGTCAAATTTAGCGATGGATTCGTCGGTTAGGTCTGATTCCTCTGCATCCCATAGGATGCTGAGCAAGTCGATATTCTCATTCACAGGCGCTGTCTCCCTTCTCGCCATCATACCGGTTCTAATTCTTTGTGTTGGCAGCCAAAATAAACTTAGTAGCAGAAGCAGTCAATGAATAGCCACCATCTCAGTACACAGTAGTTAGCCTTTTTTCATATCGCTTATCATGCTCTACTGGCGACTGCTGATTGTTAGAACCATATCTACGTCTACTGCTACAAATCCTATCAATCCCCCTCCCCACCCAAGATTTAACATTTTCCCTCATGTTGAAAAGCCGCCATCCATGCTACATTGACGGCCTGTTTGTGATTTATGGCAGCACTATTTTTCATGCTTACTGAATGGTTTACTTCTCACAATATTAATGTTGATCAACTGATAGATCTCGGCGAGGTGCTGGGGTTGATCGCCGGTATCTCTGTCGTGATTCATTTCATACTGCACCGCGGTGTGATTCTGTGGCTGAACCGGTTCACCGGGCACAGCGAGACGCTCTGGCATCAGGCTGTGTTTGGCAAAAAGCTCTTCAGCCGGTTTGCCCTGCTGATTCAGGGCATTGTGATTGCGGTGCAAACCCAGTTATGGCTGTCTGGCGACAGTGCCGTGTATGAGATTTTGCAAACCTTCACGTCACTGTGGATCGTGCTCTACAGCTTGCTGACACTCTATGCGGTACTGGGTGTTATTGAAGTGCTGTTAGGCCGCACGCAGGCTGGCCGCAATATGCCGTTGCGAGGCATTTCGCAGAGTCTGAAAATCATCTTTTTTGTTGTTGCGGCCCTGCTGAGCACCTCGATTTTGATCGGCAAATCTCCGGTCATACTGCTCAGCGGTCTGGGTGCGATGACCGCGGTGATCATGCTGGTGTTTAAAGATCCCATCCTGGGGCTGGTTGCGGGCATCCAGTTATCCGCCAATAAAATGCTCAGTGTGGGAGACTGGCTGGAAATGCCGAAATACGGTGCCGACGGTGATGTGATTGATATCAGTCTGACCACAGTGAAAGTGCAGAATTGGGATAAAACCATTACAACGATTCCGACCTACGCGCTGATTTCTGATTCGTTTAAGAACTGGAAAGGCATGCAGCAGTCGGGGGGACGCCGTATTAAGCGCAGCGTGCTGATTGACGCCACCAGCGTACATTTTCTGGCCGACAATGAGATCCGCTATCTGGAAAAAGCCCAGTTACTCGAACCATACATCAAGCATAAAGTGGCAGAGATCAATCAGTACAACGAACAAAAGCAGTCGGATTTAGGCTGCCGCATCAATGGCCGTCGCTTAACGAACCTTGGCAGCTTTCGTGCGTATCTGGAACGCTACCTTCGCCAGCACCCTAATATTCATCAACACATGACATTGATGGTGCGCCAGTTGCCGCCTTCTCATGAAGGGATATCACTGGAGATTTACTGCTTTACCAATACCACTGTCTGGGTGGAATACGAGCAGATTCAGTCGGATATTTTTGATCACCTGTATGCCGTACTGCCCGAGTTCGGATTGCGCGTTTCACAAGCGCCAACCGGCAGTGATTTTCGCGAATGGCACTATGCCAGAAGCCCAGCCGCAGCACAGAATACGGCATCCGATACACGATCAGCGCAGGTAGCTGAACCGATGAAGATGAATTAAAGAGGCGCAAATCAGTCAGGGCAGACTAAAGCTGTCTGTCCTGACTGACAAAACCTGATCATTGCGATGCTTTAAAAAAGAATAATTAGTCACATCATATTTTTAATTCAGGCCCACCATTATTCTGCCTGTCCTCTTTTGTTCTGCGCTTATAAAGAATCCAGCCTTTTTCAAAAGGCCTCCCTTTTACTTTTTACAGCTGCCACTTTGAATAGCCAAGCAATAAATCGAAATAAAACACCTACTATACGTATAACAGAAAATCCATATAGGGCACTGATATTGATAGGGTTATTCACAAAATCGCTTCTAGTTTATTGTATTTCATGTACAATCCCGTCCGACATTTTCGCCAGCCACTTAGATTAGTTTTTGGTGAATTATCTTTTTGATACGCCCCTTTCTGTCGTATCCCTTTTAACCACTCACAAACCCAAGGTAAACAATGAAAAAGCTGTTTTGTTTATTTATCGCTCTGTTCATGCTGAATGGCTGTGCGGCCATGTTTAGCGGCACCAGCCAGGAAGTCAGCATTCGCAGTAAAAGTCCAAATGCGAAAATTTATGTCAATGAGCGCTATATGGGCCAGGGCCAGGTGCTGACCTCTTTTAAAAAGAAAGAAGAATACACAATCCGTGTAGAAGAAAACGGTTGCGAGTCGGTGATCCCAGTGTCTAAATCTTTTGATGCCACCACACTGCTGGGTATTTTCATCGACTACGGCCTTGTCTCTATTCTGGTTATTGATGGCGCAGCGACAGGTTCATGGCAGGAATTTGACCAAACAAACTACCTGGTTGATGCTGAATGCCAGGCAGAAGTGGCGACTGCCGCTATCTGATTGATATTCCCTTGTTGAAATCATTCCCCCGCTAAGACAAAGAGCAATCCTATCCGGGATTGCTCTGTTAACATCAGAATACGTGCACTACAGAAATCGACCCAAGAGTGCCAGTCTTTGACGGCCGACGGCTCTGCTCGGGGCCATGACACAAAAGTGCCTGTCCCGTTATATTCTCACCTGTCCTGTTACATTCTCTGGCTCTTCAATCACCCGAGGGTTTGAGGCGTGGCGCTTTCAAATCACTCCAGACACCTGCGCCGCGTTTTGCCGGAACGGCCTGCAATGCTTTGTTGTCCTGTTGCTCCTGATACGTAAACAACTGGCACTTGGGTAAAGGTTGCGCCGTACACATCTGGCCGACTTTATCCCAGGTATCTGCAGCCTGAGGCCGCTGTTTACGAAAACTGGTGTAGTTCTGGCTGACAATCGGTGCTTTTGCTGTTTGCGAATCTCCCGAAAAGTAAAAAGACTGCGGATGTCTGTACCATTCGCCGGTCGCGGCGTCAGGCGACAGAGCTTTGTTGAACGCATAACCAAACAAGATAGGTTCTGGCCCTTGCAGGGTAAGTGCATAGGCCTGGATTGAGCCATTCAATAGTGCGCTTCGGTTCGCGCTATAAGGTAAGTGTTTGATAAAATCCCGTCGCGGCGGATGATTTTGCGGCGAGAACAGACAGCACTCCGGCATATCGGCTGGCCTGTCTTCCGGATAGGTCAGGAAATACGCCTTGTTTCCGAGAGACACAAACGAACAAGAATAATTGTTATTTTCTATCGGGAAAATGGGCAGGCAGTATTTGTGGTACTGCTCCATCATCGCCCCTTCGCCATCGCCGTCTGCTGGCCGGTATGTACTGTCGTAATAGGTCGTACCGTATGAAACCGTGTAATCCTGCTGACTCAGTGTGGCAGGGGGATTGGTATAAGGAGGCGGATTGTTTGCATAGTTCTGGAACACCCGAAACATGGTCCAGTCGCTGATCCAGTATTCCGGGTACTGAGGATCACTCGGATCACCCGCCTGACGCTGTGGCAGGCATTTAGACGCTGGCTGACAGCCAAAGTCATTATGCACACCCATAGTGAAATACACATCCGGGGCATCATCATTGTCGGCAGCCAAAACGGCGCTACTCATGACGACGGCAGCCAAAGCCCCAGGACTCAAGACGCCAACAGTGAAGGCACCGAAAATCCGGCCACCTAGCAGCAAATCTTCTCTTTCGATACGAAATGAACTCATGGCTTCACTCCCTGAATCCGGCGAATTAATCCCAGCTGGTTTCGCTGCGGGTCGCTGAACATGGCAATAGATACCCTTTCATCCCCTAATGGCACAGTAACTTCCGGCATGATCACTTCACCGCCCATCATGCCAATTTTCTCTAAACTGAGGGCTATATCGTCCACCCGGATATAAAAGCCGGCGTAGGAATTAAACCCGGGCAGCTCACTGACTTTCGTAATACCGCCGCTCAGTGTCGCGTTCCGGCCGGTGCTGATGGTATAAAAAGGCGCTTCCGAAGAGCCCGTCAACTCAATCGTCCAGTCAAACAAGGGCTGATAAAAGCGCGCGACCAGCTCCGTAGGATGTGCGGTTACTATTTCATTGAAATCAAAAGGCGTTCCGGGAAGCGCAACCACTTGCCCGGCTCGGGTCACAGGCTCCATCACACCGAAGTGGTTTCCCTGCGGATCACACAGCACAGCCAGGCGGTACTGCCATTCTCCGAGAGAAGAAGCCATTGCGGGCATCACGATCTGAGCGCCAAGCGATACCGCTTTTGGCAAAAATGTATCTATCTCCTCAACCTGAATATAAAACAGTGTGTTCTGGGAAAACCCCGGCTCGTCCGAGGTTTTTGTCAGCAGACCAACCGGCGCGCAGCCCGGTGTCGGAGAACGGATTGCGTACAATGTTCCCTGATCATCAATACGCTGAAACTGCCAGCCAAAGACCTCGCCATAAAAATGGCTGAGGTCAAAGGGTGCTGGCGTGACAATCTCGTGGAAAACAAACGGATTCGTCATACACCAGCCTCACACGTTGGTTGCGACATACTGAAATGGCGGTGCGGCAAACTCGCCATTGCCTAAGTCAATCGTGACCATTTTCTGTACGCTTAATCGCAGTTCATACATCAGCCCCATGGCATGATCCAGCTGCTGCGGCTCACCGTTGAAGGTGTGATGCAGTGAGTTCAGCAAAGAAGAGTAGGTGTAATTGGTTTGATCCGCGTAGCGCCGGGCCGTACTGCCCTCAGGGTAATCCTGCGCCTTAGCATTATGTTTAAGGTTATACACATCCTCCGGATTCAGCGGCACGGGTTCGCCGCTAAATGACCAGCCGACCGGTGAACTGGCGTCTTTGACCAGGCGCTTACCATAATAAATTTCGGCAAAACGGTAATAATGTGCCAGTTCGCCTTCTTCATCCGTCGGGGATTTACTGCTGCCCTCACCCTGTTCAACAATCAATTCCAGTGCGCGACAGGCTGTTTCCACATCCGTCACGGCCCACAATTCATCCGAAGGAAACCACTTGGTGTCGGCCAGCTGGCGGCTGGGATCGCCAGTAAAAATGCTGTTTCCCAATTGTACGATCTTGTCGATGATCGCCTGATAAAACTCACCAATCGTGGCGTAATTGGCATCCGCCTGAAGCAAACTGCTAACAGGTATATCAATGGGATTTTCCGGCTCTTCGATGGCCATGAACACGGTTTTCACCTGTTCTTTCGTCAAAGGTGCCAGGGTGGCAATTAGCCCTCTGTCTTCGCCCACTCCCATTGGCAACGGACCAGGAAAGGTCGGAACAAAATCGGGCTTGTTGATTTGCGGCGCACCGCCAATTGCATTGAGCACATTACAGGCGATACTCATGTGCAGCATTTCTTCGATCACAACACTGCGAACTATGTTGCTGGCTTCGACATTCTGCGCCTGTTTCAGCGAAAACATCCCGGTCAGATACACCGGCACAGTGGCGTGTTCAAGCTCGATCGCGCTTTGCAGATACTCACGCAATTCGCTCACTTCGGAAATGTCGTGGATTTTATCAATGATTTGTCTTTTGAGTTTCAACATGTTCGTACCCGCCCTTAATCTTGTTGAGTGAGGTTGCGGCGATACTGCTCCGCGGCCAGTTCTTTTGAACCTTTGACATCTTGTGATGATTCCGCTTCCAGGCTGGCTTTTGCCAGTGGCGAGCTGATTTCACAAGAGGCACAGGGCTCAATAGGTAAAGGCGCGTCGTTCTGCCCTCTTCGCAGCAGATAATTACCGTTGGCATCCTGCTCGCACAGCCACTTGAGCACCATTTGTCGCTTAGGCTCGGAAAGATCACGGGTGACAGGCATATAATTCGGATCGCTCTGCTCGCGGGAGAAAGCCAGTTCCAGCAGATTGCGGAATCTCACCATGGAATCGTAACTGCTGAGATTAACCAGCATACGGCCCATGATCGGGTACAGGTTGTTGTACTGACTCATAATAGGCTTGATGTCATCCCAGGTGGGTTTATCGGGCACGGTAAATTTGTCAAAGACCAGATTGGCAATGAAATCAAACATCTGCTGGATATAACCCGGATCACTGACCGGTGTGTAACTGAGTAAGTACACCTGGCCGTCGATATACTCTCTGGGATTACCCGGCGCTGAAACCTTGTAACCGTAATGCGCCTTGCCGTGTGCGTCGGTGGCAACTGTCTGGCCGAGAGCAATGGCAGACGCCGGGATGTTGATGACAGGAATAGGCACATCTGCCGGTTGCGGGCCGCCACCGCCCATACCTTTTGCCGGTGGCTGCAGCGTCACGGCAATCTTTTCTCCGGCAGCAGGGATGCCATAGCGGGACGCATAGAGATCGACCGACACAGGCACAGCCGGATTTAAGCGATGGACAACCTGATCGGCCCGCACCAGCAGCCCTTCTGCCGTTTCCCGGATCAGCACGCCGTTGTTGTTCGTGCTCAGCAAGGCCAGCGGCTGGCACTGTATTTTCTGAAGCAGGGTCGGGTCAAGATCAGTCACATTGAACAGGGCCCCTTCAGCATTGAGCCAGTCCGGTGTCAGATAAGGGATCGCACCGCCAATCGGAGTAAACTGATTGCCAGAGATTAGCTGTGTGTCGCCTTCTTTGATGTTCTCAAAAGGCGGTTCTAATACCACCAGCTGCATCTTGCCAAGATCAACAAAGGCGCCATCAGTACCCGACAGCGGCAACGCATTACTGAAGTCAACGCACAGGTTGCGGTTGGTGGCATCCACCTGGGCATTAAAGAAATTAATATTCTGCGTCGTGCTCTCGCCGTTGGCTGGCGCGAAACGACGCCCGAGTACAAAAGTATCCGGCTCATAATCTAATGCCGGGCCAATCACCCCGCTGACGCGACCAATGGTAAAGTCCGGATTCTTATGATCCATGTTGTAGCTGTACAGCATCATGCGGACAGACAATTTACCAACCTGCTCTGCCATTGCCTTCAACTGCTGAAGAAAAGGTGAGTGGCTGCTATCAACCCAGCTCAGATCCTCCAGTACCGACTGATAAATCGCCGTGGCGGCCTGATCGCCAGCACCACCTCCCTGCTGCCTGCCGAATAAAATGTCACGGAATGGCGCAGGTAAAAAACGTCCTGCCACGAAATCAGGCGTCTTTCCGTCCGTCAGCCGCATGGTCAGCCCCCAGATTTCAGAGACCATCTGCATCTGGGGATCCAGATCCACCATTTTGGCACTGACCAGATCATTGGAACCGCCCAGCAGCATACCGATGACAGGATCTTTCGCCGGGTCACTGGTGGTTGTACCGTTCTGATAGCCGACCTGCGTTACTCTGCAGTCGATCAAACGAAACGCACCGGAACCACAGGGATTCCACCAGCCATTGGTCGCACCCGGGCCGTACTCCTGATACTCAGGTACGAACTTGTCGACATCGAAATGACGCACATCATTATTGACGGTCGATACGTCCGACTGAAACCGGCCGGAAAACACCATCCGCAAGTTATTTAAGTAGCTCATATTGCCTCGCTATTGAAAGTGCTGTTGCAACAGACCACAGACTTGCTGCATGGGTAGACAATCCGGCTTATTCAACCGGTCTAACATCTGCTTATTATTGGTAATGAATATCGGTCCATCTTCTGGCCGCTCGGCCAAACGCCCGTGACTGCCTTTCACCAGGGAAGGATCCAGAGGAATGACGTCCATGAGCATGCGCTGCCCGAGTTTTTTCTGTAGCAATCGGGCGGCGATTTTCAGTTTGACGAAACGAATCGTAGGGTCGACAAACAGTTCTACCGGGTCGTAGCCGGGTTTGCGGTGGATATCCACAGTACGGGCAAAGTCAGGGGCTTTGCTGTCATCCAGCCAGTAGTAATAATTAAACCAGCAGCCCGGCTCAGCGATCAGCACCAGCTCTCCCGAGCGGGAATGAGCAATGCCAAATGCTTGCTGCTCCTGGCCGTCAAGCACCTGCTCAATGCCAGGTTGTGCCTGCAGCAGAGATTTCACGGCAAAAAGGTCAGCCGGATCTTTGACATACACGTGCGCAACCTGATGATCTGCAACGGCAAAAGCGCGGCTGCTGCCACAATCGAGCAGTTCCCAGCCCAGAGACTCTCGGACACGCAATAAACCGGCTTCGCGTAACAGGCGATTGACCGGCACCGACTGACTGACCTGAGTAATGCCGTATTCAGAAACCACCATGACATCGGCACCCTGCTCACGGGCAAACTCAAGCAAACGTCCGGCTTCGTGATCGATCATTGCCAGATCTTTGGCAATTTCCGGTGAGTCCGGCCCTAAACGCTGCAGGTTGTAGTCGAGATGCGGCAAATACACCAATTGGAGGTGCGGACGGTTCAGTGTGAATTCGAGCATGGCGCAATCGACTATCCAGCGGCTGGATCGGATATCGGCCGTCGGCCCCCAGAAATTAAAAAAAGGAAACGTGCCGACTCTGGCTTCGATTTCCTGATGAAGCTGCGCCGGTTCTGAATACAGGCCCAGGATCTTGCGGCCATCGGCAGGGTAATGCGGACGCGGCGTGATCGCATGGTCGACATCCGCATACATGTTGTACCACCAGAACAGTTGTGAGCATTTCAGTCCGGGATTGTCCCGTTTAAGTTTGTGCCAGATTTTCTCGCCCTGAACCAGTTGATTGGGTTGCAGCCAGAATTTCACTTCTGCCAGTTCGCGAAAATACCAGCCGTTGCCCACAATGCCGTGCTCACCGGGCGACAGTCCTGTCAGCATGGTGGCCTGCGCCGTTGCCGTCACCGCGGGAAACACCCCTTGCATGGGTAACATGATGCCGTCATTAACCAGCGCATTCAGCTGAGGCGTGTGCTCACCGATCAAAGCAGGTGTGAGCCCGACAATATTGATCACGATTAAGGGCTTAGTCATGATGTAACAACCCTCTGTCGGCCAACTGCTGTTCCAGCCAGTGCAATTCGCCGGTTATACCGTCAATCAGGGCATCATCATCCTGAGGCTGCAGGGCTGCGGGCAACACATCCCAGGTGTAGGTTTCGACTTCCAGACAGGGCTTCACGACGTCCTGATAGTCAGCAAGGAACTGAAAAACACCATTGAGTGTGTCGTGCAAGGGCTTGATTGCCGGGTGTATACAGGATGAAAAGCTGAGCGGTATATGAAAATGCACCCGCCAGCTTGTTGTATCGTTAAGTCCGGTGCGCGCCATATACATTGACGCTAATGCCTCAGACAAATCCGGCACAGCGATAATTTTTCCGTCCGGCCGACAGGCTTTTACCTGATGCAGATAGCGCGCTTCGGCAAATTCAGCCAGCAACTCGGGCACATCTGACACGGGATCCTGCAAACTTTGCATATCCACTTCAAACGCATTGGAAATCTGGATTTTTCCTATGGTGATACCGGCTTCAGTGATACGGCGTAAGGCATCATAGCTATCTTCATACATCACGCCCTGATGACACACATCAAAACACACGCCCAGATGCGCCGGATATCCGCCATTGGCGGCCGTCAGCGCCGAGAAAAACGCGATCAGCTGCGATGTAGTTTCCAGCACACAATCGGGCTCCATCTCCAGACATACCATTATGTGCTTGCCCTCCAGCTCTTTCAGCACAGCCAGTTCGGCATTGAGCCGTAACAACTGTTCAATACTCCTTTGCTGCTTTTCCTCACTCCATCGGTGCCGGTAGCCTAAAGGTAAGGTCGAAATCGTTCCCTGCGCAACTGACTCAGGCAGGCAGCTTGCCAGAACCACGCCCAGCTGACAGGTGTAGTTCAACCGATCCGGTTCACTCCAGTCTGGCAGATACACCGCCTCTTTCACCTTGGTCTGATGAAAGTTTCCATAGGGAAATCCGTTCAGGCTGGTCAGTACAACACCGTGTCGCTGAAGGGTTTCTCTGAACGCTTTTAACGATTCAGGCAACTGTAACGTACTGGCAGCGGCGGCACTGAGCCAAAGGCCGCTTGTCATCTCTGACAAAGCGCGCCTGGCCATCACACGGGAAAAATACCGGGCCAGATTCTCTTCCACATCGGCCAGTTGCTCGCCTGGATGGAGATTGCTGCAGTAAGTCAATTCACTCCGTCGCCACATATGCACACCACTCCTTGTGATTTGATTTCTGGGACTGTAATCAGCTTTCGACTATCGGTGTTTGCCCGCGCAGCGCCGAATTGGATTCCCACAATCTGGTCTGATCAACGCTGATGGGGACACTGACGTCTTCTTTGCTGATACGTCCGCTTTGAGCAAAGAAATCTATCGGGTTATCAAACAGCACTTTGGTGATATCCGCATCGCTGTACCCCGCCTGCCGCATCGCTGCGCCTGTTTTCGGCACTTTGAGCGGATCGCTGCATCCCCAGTCTGCGGCACTGTTCACCACCATTTTTTCCAGTCCGTACTCTTTGAGCAGCGCTACCATACGGTGTTCAGACATCTTGGTATTGGGGTAGATAGAGTGGCCACGCCAGCAGTCGGTTTCCATCACCAGAGGCAGCGTCTGTTCATTCAGGTGATCGATAATGACCATGTGTTCAGGAATACCCACTTCACGGATCAAGGCAATGGTGCGTTTCGTACCGCCTATTTTGTCTCTGTGCGGGGTGTGAACCAGTACCGGCAGTTCAAACTCCATCGCGAGCTGCATTTGTTCCGCCATGAACAGCTCTTCTTCAGGCGTAATATCGTCGTAGCCGATCTCACCAACGGCAACCACACCGTCTTTTGCCAGAAAGCGTGGCAGTACCGCCATGACTTCATTCGCCAGTCCCAGATCGTTGGCTTCTTTGGGGTTAAGCCCCATGGTGCAGTAATGATGGATACCAAACTGGCTGGCCCTGAATCTTTCCCAGCCTAACAAGGTGTCAAAATAATCAATGAAACTGCCCACAGAAGTCCGTGGCTGTCCCTGCCAGAAAGCCGGCTCAATAACGCCGACAATACCGGCGGCGTACATACGCTGATAATCGTCCGTGGTGCGAGACACCATATGAATATGCGGATCAAAATATGTCATGATTGAAGTACCCGGTTAGTGAAGAAAACGATTGAGAATGGCCAAAGCGAGACGCAGTCAGAAGATGGTCAATCAGTTGTTGAACCTCGCTGGTAAGCGACGATGAATGCCTTGCTGAAAGCCTTTGCCAGAACGGATCCGGGCAATCCTGCGCACCATTATTGGCCAGTGCCAGCAAGGTGTAGTATTGATGAGCGTCAGATTCTGAAAAGACAAAACCCATATAGGTATCTTTGCCACTGTCGGACAAATACCGAAAGCGCATCCCCAGCCAGACAGACTCGGGGACTTCGCGTTCAGCCAGGAGTCGTTCCTGCACCAGATCCGCACAAAGTTGTGTCAGTTCAGCCGACTGGCGCAGTGGCAGCCCTCTGACTGATTCAATATTCAAATCAAGAAACAGCGCCTTGAGCACTAATTGATGAAACGCCCGCTCGTTGAAATACTTCACCGGGTAGGCGTTGTTAAGCGCCAGTGCCGCGAACAGATTCACATCATTGGTACGGGCTGTTTCGTGCGCAATCCGGTTCAGTTCGTGATGGCTGGACAGCCAGTCCAGTGCCCTGACAACAACAATCTTCTCGTTTTCGTCAAACTGGCGATAGGCAGAGAACAGCACATCACTCCAGTTCGCCGCAGGCACTATGGTTCTCAATGTCAGTAACAAAAGCAGACGCCCGGCCTGATCAACCTGCCAATCTGTACCTTCCGGCTGATAAGGCAGCGCCTGCTCTCCCAGCTTTCGCCGCGCCATGGCACTGGTGAGCAGTAAAGCAGATACCGCGTCCTCCACGGATTGGGTGCCGAGAATTTTATCTCTGGCGACCTGCAGCCAGGTTCGGGCTTCAGGGGTCAGCGCTACCGCCAGCTCACTTTGCAGCGCATCGGGTGAAAAGGGACTGAGCGGAGTATCGAAACGTCGT
Organism: Photobacterium sp. 2_MG-2023; assembly: GCF_030547675.1. Lineage (NCBI taxonomy): Bacteria > Pseudomonadati > Pseudomonadota > Gammaproteobacteria > Vibrionales > Vibrionaceae > Photobacterium > Photobacterium sp. 2_MG-2023. The sequence goes on along the minus strand of NZ_JAUOQQ010000017.1, from coordinate 81,677 downwards.
GAATGCATGACTTGGTCTCACACGATCAGGTTGCCTGTATCCACTTCTGTAAACCAGGCATGATGAAAAACACCGCCACGCACAACAGGCTGGGCAGAATCAAATTCATACTGGCAAGCATTAAGCCATCCAGCAGCGGTACAGCAGCAAGCAGCCCGCCGATAAAGCCCCGCACATTTTTGTGCGGAGTGAACAGGCATCGCTGCATGGTATAAAGCAAATACAGACTCAGGCAGCAGGCATAGAGCCAGAAATAGGGAAAGGTATAACCAAGAAAACTGACCAGAATAACAGGCAGGAAAAGCAAGCCGACAGACCAGAACTGAGACACTTTGTTGGTGTGTTCTTCACGGGCGACATAGGTGATTCCGCTGATATAGAGACACAGCGCCAATGCCGCGAGAAACAACTCAGGGGTGATCTCTGCCAGCATTAAGGCGGCAACCAGATAAACGCCCAAACGGCATCCGCCCATCAGCACCGCGCTGTGTCTGAACTGCTTATGTACCCGGTTATACAGCAGTATTAAAGCCGCCAGTAAACCAACCGCAACCCAGCCATATGCAGCCTGTTCGGGAACGGCACGCTGATACAAACTGCCTGCCAGGCCCATTCCCAGCACCAGCATCCCCAACCCATTGAGCCAGACTGCAGTTGCAGATACCTTGCCCTGAGTAATTGGCCTGGCGTTGTTATTATGCCTGTCCCAATTGGCATCAAAGGCATCATTGAGAAACATACCGGCCAGGTACATCAGCGAGAGTGATAACAGGCAACCGGCCCAGAGTATGATCTGCAGGCTCACACTGCCCGGTAACCATTCTTCTTCGCTTCCCACAACCTCATGGCTCAGGCTGGCCTGCGCGATCAACGCGGCAGCAAACACATTGCTCCAGACACTGGGCAGATTGGACGCGCGACCGAGTGTCAGCCAGGTATGCAGCCGCATCATCCTACCTCCGACCAAGTGAGCGATTCACTTTGCGCGGCGATGTCAGCCTGATGATCACGCTTCAGGGCCAGCAACGCGATAAACAACCGGTCTGCATCGATGTCGTGCACTTCAACACCCACCCCGACGGACGACAAAAGCGTGACACATAACTGGCCGCCGAGATGCTGTCGGAAATCTTCCAGCCCCTGAAACACCACAGGCTGACCCTGCTTATCACACTGATCCAGTGCCGGATGCCACAAGGAAAAACCGAGCCCTGTCAGCAGCTGAATCAGCCTTTTCTGGTCACTCTGGCTCAACAGACCGATCTCTGTCGCATAATAAGCATCCAGTGCCATCCCTATCGCAACGGCTTCGCCGTGACGACATTCATAGTGGCTCATGGCTTCCAGTTTATGTGCCGCCCAGTGGCCGTAATCCAGCGGGCGGGCGTTTCCTGTTTCAAAGGGATCACCGGCAAGCGTAATCTGGTTAATGTGCAGCTCGGCACACCGCGCGATGGCAAACTGGGTGGCCTGATCGTCAAAGGTATTCAGCGAATGCGCGTTGTTTTCCAGCCAGTCGAAAAATTCAGTACTGCGAATGGCGGCCACTTTCACCGCTTCCGCCAAACCAGCACGACGATCACGGTATGACAAAGTATTGAGCAGCGAAAAGTCGTTAAGAACAGCGAACGGTGGACAAAACGTACCAATCAGGTTCTTTGCCCCATAACCGTTCACGCCATTTTTCACCCCGACACCCGCGTCATTCTGGGCCAGCACTGTGCTTGGCATCCGCAATAATTTAATGCCGCGGTGAAACGTAGCGCTCACATAACCCACAGTGTCGAGCACTGCGCCACCGCCCACCGCAATAACCACATTGTGTCTGTCAATCTGGTGCCTCAGCAGGTACTGATATAGCTTGTCTGTTTGCGATGCCTGTTTTATCGCTTCCCCGCCTTTCACTACCAATGGTTGCCCTTTTAAATGTATGTATTGATGATGTTGCTGAAAATAAGCCTGCGCCCGTTCCAGCCAGTCAGGACTTTCATTCACCACGCCCTCATCAACAATCAAAACACAGCCTTGAGCTGCCTCTTCCCGGCGGGCTCTGAGCAAGAGCGTCAATAAATCAGAGTTGCTGAGAGAAAAGACATCGTGAGTAAAACAGACGGGATATTGATAGTGAACGGTGAAGCGAGCTTTGATTGTCTGGATTTCTGTTGCTAACGGCTGAATGTCCGATGCCGATGCACTGGCTGTAAAAGTCGCACGTTGCCAAAGTCTCTGCAGCAGCCAGCCAACAACCGGAATCAGCACACTGCCGGCTACCACTAACAGGAAAGGATCGCTCTTATCACTATAAAGGCTGACATACGCATAAGCCCCCGCCAACCAGCTATTGGCCAGCGACGTTAATACAAGGAATTTGACAAAGGGGTACTGAACCATACCAGCCGCAATCACTGAGGTCTCCGCAAGTACGGGCACCCCCCGCATCATGATGAGCGCACCGCCCCCCATTTTGTCCGCTAGTTGCCGTGCCTTTTGGCGTTCTTTAACAGATAACCAGCGCGTACCAATCCATTTTTCAGAGCAGTCGCCGAGCCAGTACCCAATACAGCAACCCAGGGTCAGCCCCAACCAGACAGAGGCCGCACCAGGTAACGGACCTAAAACGGCCACAGCAAACATTGCCACAACGCTCGAAGGAACAGGCAAAATAATGTCAAATGCCAGTATGACGACAACAAAGAGAAAGAGCAGAAAAAGCCCGGAACCATGATAACCGGACAGCTCAGAGATGGATGATGACACCCATCGCATTGCATCCTGTTCAAATAACAAAAAGCTGACGATGATCAGGGCCATTACACTTGCACAGTAAAGCAGCAAGCCAGTGCCTGTTCGTTGAAATGTATCCATATGTCCCAACCTTGCTCAACTAAAAGTGGGTGACTCACCGACCGGGTACTTCGCACTCGCTTACTGACTTGTCCCTGTCAACAGTAAGCAAAAAGTCACTCTGGTCACTCAACGCTGAGTCAATAATCACACCACATAGTTTCCATGAAGGAATAATTGTTGTTTGAGTTGAATATAGCCCTACCAGAATAAGGGCTAATGGAAGAACACGGTATACACTCAACCAAAGGCTTAGATTGCGATCTGATTAAGAAAATAAATGTAAAGAACAATAAAGTCAGTTACATGAAAACATACGAGCAAATAAACTCAATAACGATTGAAAACCAATCATTTAAATTAAATTTTTAATACAAAGGATCTGGATTATTACTCACCCGAAGATCTCAGGTAACCTATCATTCGTATCGCCACCATAGTTACTCCCTGTCAACTGGGTGAAAAAGCATATTGAATTCAAGTTCAGATTCGCTCATACACTGGAAGCCAAGACGTTCATATAAACGCCGGGCTGGGCTGCCTTTCAATACACTCAGGGCTACAGACTCATTGTTGTCCGTCGCTTTAGTTATCAGCTCGGTGATAAGTGCCCTGCCTATTTTATGATTCTGATACTCGGGAAGGATTTGAATCTGAACCAGATACCACTGGTTCAGAACTGCCTGATAAAATGCTTTAAACAAGCCAACACGCTTATCGGCTATTTCCACAATTTGCGCGTCATCGAAATGATAGAGAATTCGGTTTTTATAGGCATCTTTGTCTGTCAGAGCACCAGCCTTTTGCAAATGATGTCGCATTGTCTGATCACGCAATTCCAACAAAAAGTCCATATCTGCCCATGTCGCTTTTCTTAGTCGAATCGGGTAAGTATCCATGCTTACTTCATCCTGTTTCATCTTCATTTTGATAATAAACAGCATAGTATCAAACACTTAAATTCAATCCAGAACATACGCATACCACTCATTCGAAAAAACCGAACAAGACGGAAGAAAAAACTCACTTTAACGTGATGAAAATCACACTTAGTATAACTGCATGCTTTAAAACATCCTTATTCATCTGAATCAATTGTCGGGAGTCACACTATGAAAACCTTTATTGCAGCACTGTTCACAGTCACCATCGCATTTTCCGCTTCAGCATTCGCCGATTTAAAAGAGTCACTCACGGTACAAGTTACGCCTCTAAAAGGCGGAGCATGGGTGTTCGTAGAAAAAGAGGGCGTACCGCAGGCCAATGTTGATGTCTCTGTGCCCAACCAGAAATCCCATTACAAAACCAAAGAAGACGGGCGTGTGTTTGTTTACAGCCACAGAGAAGCGGCCCACACGTTAACCATCAACATTTCTGAACAAGGTGGCGAGACATTTACGGTTCAACGTCTGATTCCATCAAGCCGATAATTCAGCTGCAACCACTGCTTTCTGCTGGTACAGGCGCGTTTATCCGCGCCTTTTTTATACCTGTGCCCTGCCATTTCGCTCCTTTCTGCAGTGAGAGTTAATCTCTACCCAATTTTTTTTGTACTTGCCTGACAACAATGTCAGGCCGTTTCCTTTTGCGTTTATTTGTGGACCGACCTCTTATTTTAATATTCAACGTGGTGCACTATTATTTCCTGCTGGTATAACAGGCGGCTTACCTTAACACTGATAAATCAAATGGTTGGCCATATGAAATACCTTCATTCCGGATGTCAGCGTTCAGCGCTGGCGCTGCTTATCTCTGCAACGTTATACACAAACACAGCTTCAGCTGCTCCGGCCTGCGAGATAGATGCCTTGTCATCTTCTCCTTCGTCTATCAGGGCGATTGAACAGGCCGATCTCGAATGCAGAATTGCCTGGTTCTCTGCGCCTTCTGATACATTGAACACGCTGTTCAGCGAGAACAACATCCATCAGATACAACAACAGTTAATGCTGCATGTCAGCAACTACCAGGGAGAAGCCCAGCAAGCCAGTGTCATAGAAAATCTCGGTGAATTTATCCGTGCCGCGTATTACGTGCGTTATCCGCATAAAGGACAGTACGGCGATTTTTCTGATGCATTAGATGTATCTCTGGCGAATGCTATTAATACTTTTCTCACCTCGCCCTACGCCAGCCAAAGTGGCAGAGAACAGGTCGCGGCGTTGAAAAGCATGACAACCATGGTCGACAACATCCGTCAGTTACCTCTGACCATGGCCAACCAACTGCAGCTCCTGAATCATTTCACCGCTGAAAAAGCACAGGATCTACAATTTGTTGACACACTCAACAACCTGTTCCGTGCCATGAGCGGGCACATCAGCATTGACAGTTTCTATGATGATCTGGCACAGCATCCTGAGTACCTGGAACAACTGCACCAGTTTATTCTGGACAGCGAATGGGCCCTGGGCACTGAGGCGGATTTCATTGTGACCAATGCCGCACGTGAAATGGGCCGTCTGCTGGTAACACCTCACGAATCAACCCGGACTCAGGTGCTCGCCATTCTGGAATCGCTGCTTCAGCGTTATCCGCTAGGCGGCAAGAGCGACAAAATGTGGGTAGGCATTGCAGAAATGATCAATTACTTTGCCCCCGATAAGGCAGAAGCACTCGGGCTGAAAGATGCAAAGAATCAGCTTGCAGCCAGAGTCATACCACTGCGCCATCACTGTGACGGACCGGCCATTATACGGGCACAGGCAATGACGCAGGAACAGGCCGCAGAGGCCTGCAATATCCTTGCTGATAAAGAAGCCGATTTCCATCAGGTCGTAAACAGCGGCTATCAGCCGGTGGCCGGTGATTATAACGACAGTGTTGAGGTGATCGTTTTCAACACCAATGCCGATTATGTCAGCTACTCTAACTTCCTCTTTGGCAATACCACCAATAATGGCGGGCAATACCTGGAAGGCAATCCGGCCAACCCTGACAATCAGGCCCGTTTTGTGGCCTACCGTAATGAATATGCGCAAGGTTACAGCATTCTCAATCTCGAACATGAATATGTGCATTATCTCGATGGCCGCTTTAATCTTTACGGTGATTTCAATGATGTGCTAAGCCCGGGGCACACAGTGTGGTGGCTGGAAGGTTTTGCCGAGTACATGCATTACAAACAGGGTTATGACGCTGCCGTTGAACTGGCTCGCAAACAAACCTATTCCCTATCTGACATACTGAGCACCACCTACGACCACGACCTGGACCGCATCTATCGCTGGGGTTATCTGGCCGTACGTTTCCTGATGGAAAACCATCCGAATGAGGTCGATACTTTGCTCTCTTTCGCTCGTCAGGGTGATTACACGCAATGGACCGAAACTGCAAAGACGCTGGGCACACGCTATACGGGCGAGTTCAATAACTGGTTACTGACAGTGACCACTGACGGGGAGCAGCCTGGAGAACCGGAACCAAGCCCGGATGAGGCGAAATCATTGGCATTAAACAGCGCTGTCACGCTTTCCGGCGCTGCATACAGCGAGCAACTTTTCTATGTTGATGTCCCCGCCAACACCCGCAACCTTGCCCTCACGATCACAGGTGATGGCGATGCGGATCTGTACGCAAGTTATGAGCGCACCGCCCATTACTACGACCATGATTTCACAGCCTTTACGGCTGACAGTAATGAAACTCTGATTATTACCCCCGACGCCAATGGCAATATCAAGCCTGGCCGTTATTATCTGATCATTGCTGGGCGTGAAGCTTTCAATCAGATCACACTGAAAGCTACAGCAGACAGTGTCGAGCCTGGCGAACATGGTGAGCATACAGGTTCCCAGCCAACGGATGATCTGACACCTTTCGTATTGGAAGCCAACACGCCTCAGACCCTGAGCATGTCAGCGCAGCGTTATCTGGCGTTTTATGTTCCTGAAGCGGGACAAACCCTGAGGGTCTGGGTGACACCCACCGAGCAAGATCAGAAAAGTAATGTCAGTCTCTATGCCGCCAGTGCACACTGGCCGACAGCAGAAAAATACGAAACCGCTTCGGCCTATCCAGGTAATCAGGCGTTCATAGAAATCACGGCAGAAAAAGCCGGGTACATGCATTTACTGCTGACCAATGAAGGAGACACCGCCAATGTTGAGGTGTACGCAGCCACTCTCTAACCTGACAGGCGGAATCTGATATTCGAAATTGAAACACATTTTATAACTCAGACAGCACTCAAACAGCGCAGTAGGGACACTGCGCTGTTTTTTTTATCTACCCTTTAATCACTCTCTCAGACGCCAAACCCTTTCATGCATCACCCTTAAACCGGTACTAGCTTTTTCCTGCATAGGCTTTTTCCATATTTGTTCACGAATAGCTGCTACTGCTCCATACTTAAACCAAAACGACACGCAGGAAAGATGAATGAGCAATACGTTTAAAGAGGTTGAACAGCCTTGCGACTGTAAGGACAGCTGCGGGGCGATCGAACGCATTCTGACGGCAAAAGACAAAGACTTAGGAGGTTTTTCCGTGCGCCGGCTGCTGCCGACAGCACAACAGAAAATGGTTGGTCCGTGGATTTTTTTCGACCATATGGGCCCGGCGCATTTTCCGGCAGGTGAAGGTATTAACGTGCGTCCCCATCCGCATATCGGCATAGCGACCGTCACCTATTTGTTTGAGGGCGAAATTCTGCATCGTGATTCGCTGGGTAGCCTGCAGCCCATCAAACCTGGTGACATCAATCTGATGGTCGCAGGCAAAGGGATTGTGCACTCTGAACGTGAACGTTATGAGGTCACTGCCGTTGATCATATTCTGCATGGCCTGCAGCTCTGGTTAGCACTCCCTCTGGCCGATGAAGAATGTGAACCGGCTTTTTATCACTACCCGGATGACACTATTCCATCCCTTAGTATCGACGGTGTACCTGTCAGAGTATTGATGGGAACCGCATTTGGCGTTACATCACCTGTTCAAACATTCGCAGAAACGCTGTACGTAGAAGCGGATCTCCAGCCGGGGCAGCGTTTCACCCTGCCGATGGCCGAAGAACGCGCCATTTACATTGCCAAAGGCCATGTCTCAGCAAAAGACAGCGACTTACCGGAACACAGCATGGCCATAGTGTCGCAACAGGAAGGGATAACCATTGAAGCAAAGGAACCATCCCGCATCGCCATTATCGGTGGTGAGAATATAGGCACGCGTTATATTGAGTGGAACTTTGTGTCCAGCCGTAAAGCGCGCATTGAACAAGCCAAAGCGGACTGGCGGAACCAGGACTTTCCACTGGTACCCGGAGACGAGACAGAATTCATTCCTTTACCAGACTGACGATAACGAGTGACGAGAGTAATGAGCTAACAGACGCTTGCTGATGATAACGTAAGCGTCTGCTTTACTTGTATATACTGGCATTCTGCGCATTAACTCTGGCTGACAGAATGGCTACCTGCTCTGTACCTGCTTCTTCTTCACCAGCAAGCTGTATTGCTTCGGGGTAATTTTAGCGATGTGGCTGAACTCTCGGGTCATATGCGCCTGATCGGAAAACCCTTGCTCTGCGGCCAGATCCGCCAGCGGGATGTCAGGAGAGAGCTGTATCAGCTCCAGCGACTGTTTAACCCGAAGAATTCGCTGATAGTATTTCGGCGTCATGCCCATCCATTTCTGGAAGTGCCTTTCTATCTGTCGAGTACTGACCGGAATGGGATGATGCCGGCTGTGAGGCTGTACGGCTTTCACTATTTCAGTAATGGTATGACGGGCAGAATCATCAGGATCCAGATGGCGTTTCATCCAGCGATATAGTGTAGCAATACGCGCCTGATGGCAGCGGCAATGACGAAGCTGCTGTTGCAATGGTTCAAGAAAGCATAAATGTTCCGGTTCATCGGCAATGGTAACCGGATGGTCAAAACGCTTGCCCAGCACACTGTAGCCCATGCCCGGATGGAAACGAATTCCAGCCAGGACGGTACCGGGAGGCAGGGTCACATACTGGGCTTCTTTGCTGTTGGGCATGATCATCACACCTTCCGGGTGGCAGTGATTGCCAAAGCAGACATCGCCACCCAGATTGAACATGATGCCGCTTCCGGCATCACTGAACAGCAGTTTTTTCTCTTCAACCACCCGATCAGGTGACACGGAAAGTGACCATATTCCCTGAACATGGTCTTTCAACACACCTTGTGGTTTAAAGATCCTGAAATCCATTTAACAGTGACTACCCTATGCTGCGGTAAAACTCCCTACTTTGGGTTTAAAGGTTTTTACCACTCGATTCCAGCTATTAATTGCATTAATGGCTAACGTAAGATCAACCATAGCCTGTTCGCCAAAGGTGTCCAACACCTGCTGATACATTAGATCGTCCACAGATTTACACGCGCTGAGATGTTCTGCAAATTCCAAAGCGACTTTTTCCTGCCCGGTATAAAACGGCATGTCGCGCCAGGCATTCAATCCCCAGATACGTTCCGGTTGCTCGCCCAGTTTGAGGGCATCTTTACTGTGCATATCAATACAGAATGCGCATTGGTTTATCTGGGATACACGCAGTTTCACCAGCTCCCAAATGGTCATCGACATAGTTTGAGATTCACTAAACTGCTGATGGAAATAGTTTTCCTGCTGTACCAGAATCTCTATCGCTTGCGGTGCAATACTGAAGTAATTTACGCGTTTCGTCATGTAATATCTCCTTGGTCTGAAACATGAAGATACTCACCGGAGCGTGAGATTTATTGAATATTTCCGACATGACGGAATGTATTGCCCGGCTTTAATTATGTGACATCAAAATAAGCCGGCATGATGACGCAGATAAAACACAAAAACAGCGCCCCCAAGTTAAGACAATCTTCCCGTATCAGAGTGATTCTCAGTAAATAACTGTTGTGCCTCTGCGATTAGCCATTTCAGAACTGTATTCCAGCCCGCATCTCTTCGCTTAATGGCGCACAGCATGAAATCGCGCTGATAAGGCAGGTTTTCCGTCGATAGGGTTTTCACTTCGTACCAGTCTGCGGTTGCCACATGCTCAGGAACGAATGCCCAGCCAACACCATGCATCACCAAAGACGATATCAGGTAAAAGCTATCCACGTGCCAGTAGCTGGGCGACAGCGGTTTGCCCAGCGCATTGCCCATGCGATCCCGGATAACCAGCTGTCTGTGCTCAATGAGCTGGCTTTCGGTTGGGGCAGCAAGCAACGCCAGCGGATGCTTATCCGATACAATCAAAGCTTGCCCACTGCGGCCAATCGCGAAACGCTCCAGTGAATCCGATAACACATGATCCTGTAAAACAAAGCCCATGTCCGCCTTGCCACCATCAACCCAGCTGGCGATATCTTCCAGGGAGCCATTTAACAGTGTCACACTCAGGTGTGGATAATGATCCGCCAGCCTGGCATAAAGCACTTCAAAATTTTCAAGTGGCACCGCTTCATCCATGGCAATGGTGAGCTGAACCGGATTAGCAGAAGAGACAGACAATACCCTCGACTGAAGCCGCTGACATTGCGTTAAGACTGACATCGCATCATTTAACACTTCCCTGCCTTCTGCAGTAAGCGTTGGAAATTTTCCGCTACGGTCAAACAATAAAAAGCCCAGATCGGCTTCCAGATTGGCAATTGCAGTGCTTATGCGAGATTGCGCCTTGCCCAACTTTCGTGCTGCGGACGTAAATGATCCCGTTTGCGCAGCCGTAACAAAGGCGTCCAGTTGATCAAGATTCCAGCTGATAGGTGACATTACCCACTCCAACCCATACGAAAAGCGGATGGTAACTAACTTTTTACCATCTTAATTTGATAAGAGAATACATAGTAATACAGATATGCTTCACAGAGAGATAAAAATGGAAGCGATTAATCAAACAGAATCAATCGGCAAAACTTTTCGTCGATTCACCATTCCAGCCGTCATGGCCATGCTGGTCAATGGGCTGTATCAGATAGTTGACGGGGTATTTGTCGGGCACTTTTTAGGGCAAGACGGCCTGTCGGCAATCAATATTGCCTGGCCAATTATCAGTATTTTCATGGGTGTCGGGCTGATGATTGGCATGGGGGCAGGCAGTCTGGTTTCTACGTTCAGAGGAATGCGCGAATCGGCTAAAGCGCGTAAAGCTTTGGGAAATGGACTGGCACTGGTGATATTCATTGGCCTTGGATGTTCAGCATTATTATATGTCTTTGGCGGGCAATTGATGACTTTGCAAGGCGCAACAGGCCAAATCCTCAGCTATGCCGTTAGCTACTTACAGATCTTTATCGGATTCTCAGTCATAGCCGTTGGCGCCAGTGCCGCGCCCTTTCTGATACGAAACGATGATTCACCTAAGGTGGCAACGGGTCTCATGGTTGCTGGTGCTATTATCAATATTGTGCTCGATTATATATTCATCGGAATACTGGGCTGGGGACTGGAAGGCGCTGCCATTGCCACGGTAACAGCTCAGAGTGTTGTCGTCTTATTAACATTGGTGTATTTCTGCAGCCGCTTCTCAACACTGAGGTTATCACTTACTGATCTGAAACCGGATGGCAAGAAAATGACTGATACACTGACACTGGGTTCATCGTGTCTGGTGATGTATCTGTACACTGGCTTGATGGTGGCAATTCATAATCGATTATTTATGGAATATGGTTCTGCTGTAAGCGTTGCTGCCTACGCCATTGTAGGTTACCTGATGACACTTTATTACCTGCTAGCGGAAGGTATCGCTGAAGGAATGCAGCCACCTGTGAGCTATTTCCACGGTCAAAACGCCCACGATAAAGTGAGAAAAACTGTTTTGCTGGCTTGCAAAGCAACCATTATTGTAGGCGTTAGCTGGATTACTTTACTCAATTTGTTTCCGGAATTTATGATCAGCTGGTTCAACAGCAGTAACGTTACGCTCGTGCAAGAAGCGAGTCATGGTATCACTCTGCACCTTTTCAGCCTATTTCTGGATGGGTTGATTATTATCGGCTCTGTGTATTTTATGTCTGTTGGTCAGGGCGGCATGGCATTGACGATTTCTCTCAGCAATATGCTGGTACAATTGCCTTTCCTCTGGCTATTACCAAAGTGGTTTGGAGAAAATGGTGTTTGGCTGGCAATGCCCGTCTCTAACATTTTTCTGGCTGTGTTGGTTCTTGGTGCAATGTGGCAGTCACTGTCACAAGCTCCGATACAACAAACAAGAAACACCGCCGCAGCTTAAAAACAAGCGGTAATTCCTAACGGGTAATCATTCAGATTGCCCGTTGTCTCTCGTGATGAGGGGATCGTTATTCCGTAGAACTGTCGGCGGCAGACATATATAAGGCAAATCAGTGATGTTTTGAAGACAATACGGAATATAGGTTTGAGCCACCCTGTCTACTAACACATAATCTCATTCAGCGTTTTAGCTAACACCACGTGCCTTAACTAACATCACGCATAGTTAGTTATATAACGATAGCAGCATAAGGGGCTTTCTGATTATTGCCTGTCCGGCATAGCAGGGATGAACACAGGTGAAGTAAAGTCAGAGGGAGTGACTCAATCATCGCTCACTGCATGGCTTGGCGGCGGTAGCCATGAAATGAATGATTGCGGGAGTTATGACGAAAAAACGCTGAAATGACCAATCACTTGGTTTTCACTGTTTAGAATATTTCCCGAGTGAGACCTTTCACAGTAGGAAAAATCTATATCTCTGCGGGCAATATTACCCTGAAGGTGTACATGTCGGAGCAGAACATCATCATTTAACTGATGTATACGTGAACTCCAGGATTTGTCTTCTTTATAAAGCGTAAAATTAACTATCACTTAATGGCTACCCTCTTATTTGCGGATGTATTTTTAGTACGACTTTGATGAAACCAAAATCGATGACGACCAATTGAACGAGACATAATATCTCCTTATTTTTCTTTCAAATAAGCAAAATTATTACGTATAAAACGCAATCTGAAACTTGCTTATGATAAATATGCTAATGGAATTTATTTGCAGTTTGATGACAAAGCAAATGCTGGTGTTTGATGGTGTGTTACGAAGGCGTTTGGAAGCTTACAGCTGACGTGCTTTTAAGGCAGGAGAGGCATAATTTTCGTTGTAAATACATTGGCGTAAAAGGCAAAACACCTTTTACGCCAATGAAAAAATTACAGCGCTACTACGTTAGCAGCTTGAGGGCCTTTAGCGCCCTGCTCTACGTCAAAAGACACTTTCTGACCTTCAGCCAGAGTTTTGAAGCCTTCTGAAGCGATTGCACGGAAGTGAACGAATACGTCAGCACCACCGTTGTCTTGAGTAATAAAACCGAAACCTTTCTCTTCGTTAAACCACTTAACCAGACCAGTTGATTTGTTAGACATAATTTGTCCCTTTTATATAGATGAATTCAAAATATTTACCGCATTCATGCGATGCGCTGAGAGCCTAAATTATTGAATGTCACAATGAAGCTAAGGGAAACACTGAGGATAACGACAGTTACGAAGAAATTCTGAGGTTTTACTTTGACTTGAAGTTGCATTAATTAATCTGAGCGACAGAGCAAGACGAATCATACGCTACTCTCCCCCTTTGTAAAGGTTTATTTGAGATTGTTCTAAAAATAATATCGCTGACCGCCTGAAAACCCCATCTTCCGCACATTCTTTCTTCAATTAGGCGAATCCGTCTCATTACCCAGGGCTTGTCTGTCTCTGCCTGCCATCGCCTGCCATCGCCTGCCAGATGCTCAAAGCGCACGCCGATAGCGTCATAATCAATGCGCTCACCTGCCAGGCTACCGGCACAGAAAATGTTTGGGTCAGCCATGACAGCAAACCGCCTGTCATCACCCCACCGAGATTCAGACTCAGTGACAGTAGAGAAACAGACGCACTCCGGTGCGACGAGCCGACATGCCGATGTAACTCTGCCGCTATGACAGGGCGAGACAGAAACACAGCGGAAATAAACACCCAATTCGCCAGTAAAAAGCCCCAGGGATTACTTACTAACGACATGGCAATCAGCGCCATCGCTGCGCACACTGCATAAACCGGCAAAATTGCTACAGCTGAAAAAGAGGCAGCAGTAGCGTCCAGCAACCTGCCAAGGAGCGCTGCGAGTAAATAGTTTGAGGCCACTATAAATCCAACCCATTCAAGCATGCTGTTCCCACCCTCAAGCATGGCGAACACGGGTTGCCAGTACACACTGTGGTTAGCCAGAGCATATCCCATCAGCATTTGCCAGGCGAGAAGCAGGATCAATACCGGATTTGCCATGAAATACGTGTGTAAGTTACTGCCCATCGACAACAGTGATTCATGATTGTGATCTTGTCGTGACCGCGCATTTTCGCCTTCATGAAAAGTCAGAAAGCTGATCCCCAGGGCTGCGAGGTGGATTGCCATGCCCAGTATTAACGCCACCTTATAAGGGTTACCATTCAGATATGTCTGGCTGAACGTATATGGCACCTGAGCGGGTAATAGTCCACCTATTGCAGCACCAATACCCAAACCTGATAACAGCCACAGATTCGCACGTGACAGGGCTGCTTTGATATTCGTATGGCACCCTTCTTTATAGCGCTGGTTAACGTACCATGCTTCTAAACACCCTGAACCCAAAGCGCGCCCGATGCCGCCGATTGCCGATGCTAAAATCACAGTCGTAATACTCGGAGCCAACACCAACAGGACAACATTCAGCATATCAAAGCCTTTCGCCAACCGATAAACGGCCAGATGTCCAAATCGGTCAGCCAAAAAACCACTCGGCACTTCCAACACAACCATGACGATAAAAAAGGCGGCAAAGAACCAGCCCAATTGCTGAAGTGTCATGCCCTCTGCAAGGCAGTACAAACCAGAAACCGCCATGAACACGCCTGCTGCACTGATATCCAGCGCCAAATGAAAAGCATATCGAGTATCAAGATTCACTTTGCTTACCTATAGTTATGTCAGGAAAGCCAGTGTAATTTGCCTTCACTTTCAGTGATAATTCATAAAAGCGGATTTATTTATAGATAAACAACTATGAACATGGATAAGTCATTTGCCTTGTTGCACTACTTTCAGGCAGTAGCGGAATACAACAGTTTTTCCCGTGCGGCCAATAAGATGAACATTTCGCAGTCCACCATCAGCGCCCAAGTTAAGAAGCTTGAGTCGCAGCTCGGATGTGAGCTGTTTATTCGAGAGAACAAACATCACTTTAAGTTAAGCCGTGAAGGCATGAAGCTGCTGGCAGAGTGCCAGACCAGCCTGAACGGGTTGCGTCACTGCATGATGTCACTCAGCCAGACAGAGACTATGGCAGGTTCCATTAACCTGGCCTGTTCCGTCGCACTGGGCAATCAGGTGGTGCTGCCTGTGATCGAACAGCTCATGGAAACTTACCCGCAACTGGTTATCAACCTGATAGAGACCAGTCTTGAAAAAGCGTTCTTTGACGACGATTTGGATATCGCCCTGAATTTCTCTCCGCCCGAACCGGCCTTTTATTACCAGAGGGTGGCTGATATCGATAAAGTGATTGTGGCCAGCCATGCATACCTGGAACGTTACGGTACGCCTGCCTCTTTCTCAGATCTCTGTGAGCACCGCTTGCTGATTCAGGCTAAGGGGAAATTAGACTGGCCGAACATCTATGCTCAGCAAAGTAAATTTTCCCTGCCTGAGCGCAGCCAGTATTTTGATAACAACCTGACCAAACAGCATGCCGCCGAAAGAGGTATGGGCATTGCCGTGTTACCCACCTATCTGTATTCGCCCAACAGCCAGTTAGTGCCGGTGTTACCGCAATACGCACTGCGGCTTAGTGAGTCTCTCTACATCATGTGCAGCAAAAAAAAGGTCAGGCAGCCGGGCATGGTCGAACTGATCGTCGAAATCGCCGAATTAATCCGGCAGCAGCTTTACGATGCCACTCATGGCGGCGTCTGCTTTCACAAGTGATCTGTTAACTCCCTCTTCGTGATGGAGAGGGAGTTAATAACGGTTTGATACCCGATGCTAACCGGCAATAGACGCTATTGTTTTTCAGCGCTGGTTTGACAATGACAGCCACTCACTGTAACGCCCTGACGCTGAATCTGGCCTCAGCTTTGGCTTCCACGTCTGTCCAGCTCATCACACTGCTGTTTAAGCCAGCGACCCAGAGTGATAATGGCGGTTTGCTTAGCGCGTGATTTTTTATACACAAAATAAAAACTGTCACCGGTCGGCAACTCATGCATAGGAATCCGCACGAAATGCTGCTGCCTGTCGATGTCATTCATCAGGTAGTCATTGAGAAAAGTGATGCCCTGATCATAGCGGGCCGCTTCCGCCGCCAGCAACATATGGCTGAACAACTGAAATCTCGCCTGTTCAGGCAGCTCAAAACCGCCCAGCATACACCAGCGGTGCCAGTCTTCGCCGTGTTTGGCATCTTTAAAAATAGAACGAGTGGTCAGCAACGGATGCTCCCACAGGGCGTCCGGCAACGGTTTGTCCCGCATTTGCAGCCAAAGCTTATGGCTGCACACCGGATAGAGCTGCTCATGATACAGCAGCTCTGAAATGAAATTACTACGCTTGGGTGGCGAAACAGTAATAAAGCAATCTGCCAGTTCGTCACTGAAATTCGGGTCGTTACTCACCATGTTTAACGTGAGCTCTATTTCAGGGTGCAGCTGGCGCAGATTTTCAAGCCGTGGGATCAGCCATTTCACTGCCAGTGAGCTGTAAAGTGCCAGGCGAATCTTGCCACCTTCGCCTTCCCGGATCTGCTGGCTGGCTTCAGAAATATCAGCCAGAGCATGGCTGATCTGCTCGTAATACTTTTCACCAACGGGTGTCAGAGACAACTGACGTCCCTGACGCTGGAACAGTTCTTCACCCAAATAATCTTCTAAAAGACGAACCTGGTGGCTGACGGCACTTTGCGTCACACTCAGAAATTCCGCCGCACGGGAAAAACTGTTCAGGCGGGCGACAGCCTCAAAGTAATGAACAGCACGAAGTGGTGGCAGCTTCATTATCTAAAAAACTCATAACAAAAAAATTTATATCATTATACTTCATCACTACCGCTGGTTTATGCTTTGGATCACAGTTTGTTGTCTCGTTGACATTTCATTAACCCCAAAAAAGAAGGAGCAGCCCATGCCTCAAATGTCTGTCGGTTTAGCCATGATATTGCTGATTGTTGGCAACTTAATTGCTGTGTGCTCCGATGCCATGATTAAATCATTGGGTGATGAAACGGCTATTTTTCAGTTTGTTTTTTTCCGCCAGTTAACCGCCGTCGCTATTCTGGCACCCTTCTGTATTGGCACCAAAAAAGCCGATTTTTTTGCCGGATTTAAGTGGCATGCTCTGCGCGGACACATTTGGTTGCTGGGTATGGTATTTATGATCATCTCAATTACCAGCCTGCCACTGGCCACTGCGAATGCCATCTTCTATGCCGCCCCGCTGATCATGCTGCCTATGGCCATGATGCTGTTTCAGGAAAAGCTGACCAAATATTCTGTTGGCGTGGCGGTAATAGGTTTCATTGGTGTGCTGGTGATTATCCGCCCGACTGAAATCAACTGGGCAGCCATTGCGGCTCTGATTGTTGCGTTTACGCTGGCCTGGAACAACCTGTTGGTGCGTAAGCTGCCAAAACACCAGACTGTTGCGCAAACCCTGATGCTGACCAACCTGGCAGGTATGCCGGCAGCGCTGGGCCTGGCTATTTGGGAAGGACAGCCCTGGGACTGGTCGCCGCTGCTGACAGCGGCCGGCTCCAGCACGTTCATTATGATTTATGCCGGCACCTGTGTACTGGCTTACCGCTCGGCGGAATCGAACAAGATTGCGAGCGCCGAATACAGCGGACTGATTGGCGCAGTGATCATCGGCATGCTGTGGTTCGACGAAGTACCTGACTTGCCAATGATTCTTGGCACTATGATGATCATCGCCCCCCTGATCTGGCTGGCACAAAAAGAAAAGCGTGCAAAAAAAGCCGCGGCTCTCAAACCCATAGAAGCGGCTGTCGCTACAGATGCTGCAGAAGAAACCAAAGCCTGACGATTAACTATCCCTTGTGCGACAGAACGGGAGCTCCTGCCCGCCTGTCGCTTTTTTTGTGATTCACTCTTTTTGACCCGACCTTCTACTTACCATTGAACGCTCGTTCCAGCGCAGCTATCTCCAGTTTTGTCATGGTCAGGAAGCACTGCGTTAGCCGCGCCAGCTTATCGTGATCATGGCTTCGCATCATCACATCCATCGATCTCGGCACAATCTGCCATGACAAACCGAATTTATCCTTAAGCCAGCCACACTGCCCTTCCTCACCACCATCCTGAGATAAAGCCGTCCAGTAACGATCGATTTCTGCCTGATCGTCACAATGAATAACAAAAGAGACCGACTCATTAAACGTGAAAAAAGGCCCGGCACTGATTGCTGTGAATGGCTGTCCGAACAATTCAAAGTTCACCACATCAACACTGCCTGAAGGGGTATCATCAATCTTGGTGACATTAACAATTCTGGAATGATCAAAGAGCTGAGTATAAAACTCGGCGGCTTCAACCGCTTCTTTATCAAACCACAAGTGAGGAGAGATTTTCGCCTGCTGAAACGATGCCATAGAACCTCCGGGAAACTGGACAGGAACACAAAGAAAAACGGCATACTGTATCAACCAAGTGTAGATGAAGAAGCAGCGTTATGAGCTGACGCTCACTGAGTTAACATCTGCCTGTCATCAGGTACTGTGCCCAGTCTTCGCGACCATTGGCCGTTGCTGCCTGCACAGCCGCTTTTACATCATAATCAACGCGGTGAAAGGCCGTTTCCCAGTGGTAGTCTTGCCGCGTTAACACAGCATACGACGCTTGCGGGGTGTGATTCTGCATCGAATGAGGCGACGGCAATTCATCGGCGTAAGCCTGAAGGCCCACGCTGCCGGGATTAATCACCGTCTGTCCCGTCGAGATCCGGACACAACGGGGAATATGGGTATGACCACAAAGAATAATAGGAGAATGGATGTGTTTGAGATGCGCGGCTATCTCGGCATCTGCTTTGACCAGCGGATGACCCGAACTGATCTCTTCCAGCAGATACACCAGATCATCGTCCGGCGTGCCATGGCAGGCGTATATCTCATCGGATATCCAAGCATCAAAAGGCAGTTGCTGCATCCAGTCCAGCGGGGCCTGGCCTAAGTCGTTGAGGATAAATTGCAGCGTGGGATTGGCAGCCACTTCTGCAGCCGTCGACTGGTAAATTTGTCGATCCTGATTACCAGAAATGGTCAGCATCTCTTGCTGTTGCAAAAAATCGAAGGTAGCACGAGGGGCTATCGGGCCGTATAAAATGTCACCCAGATTCACCAGCCGGGTCACTCCCTTACTGGCCGCATCCGCGACCACAGCTTCCAGCGCAAAGACATTACTGTGAATGTCCGATAACACGGCATATTTTTCCAACGCACACTCCTTGTGATAATCCAGATGATTCAGCGCGACACCTAGCTTTTACTCTCAGTGATGTCCTTACTGCACACCACTTTGCACCGTGTAAAAAACATAGCCAAACAAGGCAGCGAATATCACAACGGTCAGAATCAGCTTTATCCAGAATCCTTTCATCTTGTTCTCTTCGCGATTGATATCAATGCTAGACACCAGACCAGCTATCGTCATTTAAGCTGTGATGACCAAACACCAACTTACCTGATGTTAGTTTTAATGCCAACACACTGTATAGTAAAACCGTTCGGCTTACCGAACTTTTGAATAGCGGTTAAACACGTCCACAGACACACTCATCCTTTAATCCCCTTAGGTTTCTGATAAGTAATATCAACTCAATACTGAGTGAATAGTAACTATTCCATGAAAGAATCATTTGAAGCCTTATTTTACATTAAATCCCTTCCTGGGATTTTTATTTTATTTCACAAACATATGCTACACACATCACATAAAAACAAAGGAGTTAATTAAATGTTTTATATTATCATTCTGAAAATTTCAGAATTAAAGAGAATGAAACAAATGAACAAAAATGTTATATTATGTGCTGTATTATTTCTATCAGCATGTGGCGGTTCTGGGAGTGGAGAACAAATAAATCAGAACAAGGTGAAATCTAACAATAATGCCAACTGTTCGAATTCAAGGTTAGACTCATGTTATTATGACGTCAATCAGTTGTCGCTTAATGTGATGTTCAGTAAGAACAATACAGGAACTCTGAATGTAAGTGCATCAGTATCTGGTCCCAAGCAGGATATTTTTTTTACCGGAAGTGATGTATTGGAAATTCATGCTGATGGTGAGGTATTATTACCCGCCAATAACGGCGCAAATAGGTTAATATATGAGAATATTCCTGATAACGCACAAATCTATGAATTTTTCTGGTATAGAAACAGTCAATTAATTGAGTATAATTCAATCGATGGCCTTACAGAACCAAGTGTTATTTTATCTACAAACCAACATGATGGAACTAATACTATCACTACGGATTGGTTAAATAATCCTGACTACACATATCAAATTCACACACCAAGTTTATGGTGCACCAACTTAAACAATGAAAGCGAAATGTTTTCGCCGAGTACCGAACTGTTAGACAATCAAAGGCCACCTTATCAAGCGACCTTACAGGCGTTGTATGGGAAAAACATCGAAAACCTGAAGATAAATTATCGAAGCTGCGATATTTCAGTGACTCTGATAGCAAAAAACAATCAAGTAAACTATAGAAACAAGCAAAAAAGATTATTTATTCATCACGATAACTTTAGCGAGCATCCCCTCACTCTGTTTGAATCAAATTAATGGTTTATTTCTTTCGGGGTACCATAAACTCTTTCATTACATGCAATGGATAAATATACAATGCCCGCAATCATGCGGGCACTATATGTCATTCGTCATTCAATTCCTGTAAAGCCATTTCAATAGCATCTATGAACGTTTCTGTTTCCTGCGCACCAGAAAGCAGATATTTTTCATTAAAGACAAACGCAGGCACAGCAGTGATCCCCTGCCCGCTCCAGGTTTGTTCTTCAGCTCTCACGGCTTCAGCAAAATTGCCTTGCTTAAGTACCAGTTCGGCTTCATCGCGATCCAGGCCGGCGGTCTCAGCAGCATCCAGCAACACAGATAATTGACTCGGATCATCCTGTTCAGTGAAATAAGCCTCGAAAAGCGCCAGCTTCAGCTCTGTCTGACGGCCGTAGTTCGCGGCCCAGTGCAACAACTGATGGGCTTTGAACGTATTGTAGATACGGGAGAGTGGGGTGAAATGAAACCGAATACCAGACTCTTCACCTAAAGCAATGATCCTGGCTCGGTTCTGCTCACTTTGTTCGGGTGTGATCTGATACTTCTCGGCCAGATGCTCACTCAGCAACTGGCCATCTTCCTGCATGGCCGGATTCAGTTCGAAAGGATGCCAGCGCACAGTAAACTGCACCTGATCTTTATAGGCCGCCATAGCCTGCTCCAGCCGTTTGTAACCAATGTAGCACCAGGGACAGACGACATCAGATACGATATCAATGGTTAAGTGGGTATGCGTTGGCATGCATTTCGTCTCTTAGTTCAGGTGGGCTGATAGTGGTTAGCGTGACGTAAAAAATCAACCCATAATCCCTAAAAATGAGATCTTAAAATTAGGGTTCAGCTAACACGGAAGTATCCCAAAGGACATAAATGGACTTGTCGCTCATTTCAAAAATCATCCCTTTTGCGCCCAATCCGTTTCTTCTGTAAACAGGCTGATTACGATCATCGCGGTATTGCCCCGGCTCCCCCCGCATCGGATAAAAATCGTAATAGACGCCATCTGCTCTGTCTATGGTGATATAGCCATGATGCTGAGACAGCACGCATAAGTAACGGCCTGAGGGTTTATCTGCACCTCTGGGGTATATATCGCAGCGGGCATCAACAATGTCGGCCTGAACAGGCAAGCTGTAGCCAGCCCACAGCGTGGCAAAAAGAAAAAGAGCAACAGAGCATTTCCACAATAAACTGACCATACTTGCCTCCGCGACGAACCCAATTCCACGAAGTCAGTGTCGGTATGAGTGTAGCACGCTGATTCAGACAGTCAGGCCGTTGATCAGCTGCGACATCGTCTGAATTCGATGATTTGCCTGTTTATCGCGTTTTTGAATCAGGACAGGCAAGAAGAGACCGCTAAGATGGCGCCCGTTTGCTACGCCATATGTTATTCCCTACAATTCTCATCAGATAACGAACCCTAAGGTCATCCCTGATGAAAATTGATTTAAACACGCTGATCACTGAAAGCCGCAACCCTGCCAGCCAGGCGATAGATACCCTGTCGACCGTCGACATGCTCAAGGTCATCAATGACGAAGATAAGCAAGTGGCGCTGGCTGTTGAGCGCACCTTGCCGCAAGTGGCTCAAGCTGTTGATGCTATCGCGATTGCTTTTCAGCAAGGTGGCCGCTTAATTTACTCAGGCGCAGGGACATCAGGCCGCTTAGGCATTCTGGATGCCAGCGAATGCCCGCCCACTTATGGCAGTGACCCGTCTCAGGTTATCGGCTTGATTGCAGGTGGGCGGGAAGCGATTTTCCGTGCCGTAGAAAATGCTGAAGACAACACCGATCTGGGTGCAGAAGACCTGAAAGCCCTGAACTTTTCTGACAAAGATGTGTTAGTCGGCATTGCTGCCAGTGGCCGTACCCCTTATGTAATCGGTGCCATGACATACGCCAAATCGATCGGTGCGACCGTCGCCAGCATCAGCTGCAACCCCAACAGCGCCATGACTCAATTAGCAGATATTGCCATGACGCCCATAGTCGGACCCGAAGTGGTGACCGGCTCTTCCCGCATGAAAGCCGGTACTGCGCAAAAAATGATCCTCAATATGCTGACAACAGGTGCCATGATACGCACCGGCAAAGTGTACGGGAACCTGATGGTAGACGTTGAAGCAACCAATGCAAAGCTGGTCGAGCGCCAGAAAAACATTGTCACCGCGGCAACCGGTGCAACACGCGAACAAGCCGAATCTGCACTGACAGCCTGTGGCGGCCACTGCAAAACCGCCATTGTGATGATTTTGACCGGTTCAACGGCTGAAGAAGCGCGTGTGCTGTTAAACAACTCGCAGGGATTTACCCGGCAAGCTGTCCAACAGGCAGGTCAGTAAGCGCACACCACTTACCCCGCCTTACTGGGCGGCAGTCCAAAATAGCGTTTAAACTCCCGGCTGAACTGTGCGGCGCTTTCATATCCCACTTTGCTTGCTGCTACGCTGGCTGATACGCCATCCTGTACCATGAGTTGCTTGGCGTTATTGAGCCGGATTTTTTTAATGTATTGCAACGGCGGATCCGTGACGACTTGCTTAAAAGCACGGTGAAAGGCAGAAGTGCTCATGCCTGCCATGTCAGCCAGATCATCCACCGCCAGCTTATCCGCATAGTGCAGCTGGACATGCTCTATCACACCTGACACGCGGGCCAACGCACTGTCTTGCTTCACATACTGGGCAAGCAGGGATCGCTGATGACTTTGCAGCAGGCGGTAAAAAAACTCTCTGAGTATCTGCGGCCCCAGTAATTTTGCATCAATAGGGGTATGCAGAACCGATAATAATCGCTGCATACAATCATTAATCTCAGGTGTGACAGGCGAGGCGGCCACGCCTTTGTGCTGCTGCTGAGAGGCGAAATAATCGGCTCCCAGATCCGCTTCCATATCATCGACCAGCTGACGAATAACGCTGTGGTCGAATCCGATATCAATACCGATCAGCGGCGCCTCTTCCGACGCAAAGGTTTCACAGGCAATAGGGTACGGTGCTGACACAATCAGGCAATGTTCAGTGTCGTACTCAAATCGATAATCATTCAGGTGGCCAATTTTGTTGCCCTGAAAAATAACAACCACGCCTTTCTGATACATCTGCGGAGTAACATGATGATATTGGGTAATTTTAAACAGGCTGACACCTTTTAGTGCCGTATTTACCTTACCTTGGCCGCTCTCCAATCCCAGTTGGCAGCATAAGGAAGTGGCCAGTTCCAGGGTAGTATTCATAATCGGAACTCAATTGTTCAAGATGGCTTAGTGTTGATGAATAACCGTACGAATAAAAGTGTAAAGCAGAATCAGGCAAGAATTAAGCAGAATCGTGTATTACAGCGAGGCATGTTGTCACCTACACTTTGCAGCACACTATATCTTACAGGCAAACCTGGAGAGCAATGATGAACCCATTTAGCTATCACAACCCTACCCGCATTCATTTTGGTGAAGGTCAGATTGCTGCAATCACCAACGAAATTCCTAAAAGCAGCAAAGTACTGGTGCTGTACGGCGGTGGCTCTATCAAAGCTAACGGTGTCTACGATCAGGTTGCTAAGGCGCTGAGTGAACACCAATGGACTGAGTTCGCTGGCATTGAGCCAAACCCGCAATACGACACGCTGATGAAAGCGGTCGACACAGTCAAAACTGAAGGCATCGACTACCTGCTGGCAGTCGGTGGGGGTTCAGTCGCTGACGGCACCAAATTTGTAGCGGCAGCAGCCTGCTATGAAGGCGCAGACCCGTGGGATATGTGGGCTAAAGGGCTAAAAGTGGATAATGCTCTGCCTATTGGCTGCATTCTGACACTGCCAGCAACGGGCTCCGAAAGCAATAAAGCCTCTGTGGTGTCACGCGGTAACGACAAGATTGGCTTCATGTCATCTAAAATCCAGCCTGCTTTCGCCGTCTTGGATCCGGCAACCACTCTGAGCCTGTCTCCTCGCCAGATCAGTAACGGTGTGGTTGACGCGTACATCCATGTGATGGAGCAATATCTGACTTTTCCGGTGAATGCCAAAGTGCAGGATCGGTTCGCTGAAGGTTTGCTGTTAACCCTGATTGAAGAAGGCCCGAAAGCGCTGACTAATCCTAAAGATCTGACAGTTCGTGCCAATATTATGTGGTCAGCCACGCAAGCACTGAACGGACTCATTGGTGTCGGTGTCCCGCAAGACTGGGCTACGCACATGATAGGTCACGAACTCACTGGCAACTACGGCATTGATCATGCGCGCACTCTGAGTATCGTGCTTCCCGCCGTGATGAAAGAGCGACGTCAGGAAAAAGAAGCCAAACTGCTGCAATATGCAGAACGTATTTTCGGTATCGCTGAAGGTAACGATGACGAGCGTATCTACGCCGCCATTGCCAAAACAGAAGCTTTCTTCAAAGCCATGCAGGTGCCAACCCGCTTAAAAGATGTCGAACTGGATGAAAGCGATATTCGCGTGCTGCTCAGCGGTCTGGAAAAGCACGGCATGACAGCATTAGGCGAACACGGCAAAATCGGTCTTGCCGACAGTGAAGCCATACTCCGCACTGCGCTTTAATCGCTTTGATTTCGGCAAACACGCTTAAACCGCCA
The DNA here is from genome assembly GCF_030547675.1 of Photobacterium sp. 2_MG-2023. Taxonomy (NCBI): domain Bacteria; kingdom Pseudomonadati; phylum Pseudomonadota; class Gammaproteobacteria; order Vibrionales; family Vibrionaceae; genus Photobacterium; species Photobacterium sp. 2_MG-2023. The sequence continues at coordinate 56,430 of NZ_JAUOQQ010000017.1, read as the reverse complement.
GCTCTGGCGGTTTTTTATTACCTGCCACAACCACTGTTTATCGGGACAGAACAAATAATTCTCAGCACCGGTATTGATCTCTGCGCATAAGTAGCTATTATGACGATAAGTCAACTTTGACTAATCGTCATTTTTGTAGTGATTTACCCTTGTCGTATTCGTGTTAAACTGATTACAGGGTGCTTGCTTCTTGTAAAGCAGAAACTTACAGGAGCACCAGCATCTCACAGAAGGAGTTGCAATATATTCACGCAACTGACAACTTAAAAGTCGGAAGTTATGTTCGGGTTGAACTGTAATAAAGAAAGATGTGCCATCTTCTCTGGAGAGCGAGCACCCAAAACCAAGAAACAGCAAGCGATTGCAGAACGCGATCACGAGCTGATCATGCTTGCCAAAGATCTGGTTAACAAGGAAGGTTTTGCTAACCTGACCATGGATAAGCTGGCGTCGATCAGTCCTTACTCTAAAGGAACGGTGTATAACCATTTCTGCAGTAAAGAAGACGTCATAGTGGCATTATGCAGCCATGCCATAAAGGTTGAAATGACCCTGTTCAACCGGGTGTTAGATATGGAAGGCAGCAGCCGGGATATTCTGATGGGTGTCCACGTTGCGTACCATATATTTGCCCGACTCGAACCCATACTATCGACGTGTCTGCTGACTGCGAAAACCCCCTGGGTTATCGATAAAGCATCCAATGCACGCGTGGAAATGTTGAATCAACTTGAGGAGCAAATGATTGATAATGCTGATGCAATCGTCAATCGTGCTCTGAAAGAAGGCAGTCTGGCTATGTCTGCGGCCGTCAGTACCGATGCGGTGGTTTTTGCAAACTGGTCGCTGGCATTGGGATCGAATGCGTTGATTGCTAATGCTACCAATAGTCGCTGTATACATCGCCTGCAGGATCCGTTCACCATTCTGAATAACATCAATATGTTATTGGATGGAATGAACTGGAAACCACTGTCCAGCGAAAGGGATTACAAAAGGCTGTGGAAACACATTGAACAGACCTTTTTTGCGGAAGAGATCGATCTTCTGTCGCAACTGGGTCGTTAGTTGCTGTAATAACCCGCTTTCATGCGGGTTATTTTCAGACCATAGTTGACGATTTGTCATAATTTGATTTTTCTGCAGCGAACACTGGAGAGTGTTAACGCTGCTAAGTAGCTGAATAATTGAAATTCGCTATGAGTAAGTAACTTATTCTTGCCCGGCCAGCATATATGCTGGCTTTAAAGCACCAAGTATTGACGAAACGTCACTCATGGAGATTGTGATGAAAGACAGTATCTACACTTTACCGATCAAACGTGCTTATATCGTCCTGGCGATAATGACGGCACTGCTGATCGCCGCGACTATCGGCGCCAAAAACCTCTATTTCCGCGGAGATTACAACATCTTCTTCGACGGAAATAACCCCCAGCTGCAAGCCTTTAACACTATCCAGAACACATTCAGTAAAACAGACAACATCAGCTTTGTTGTTGCGCCCAAAAACGGCAATGTCTTTACACCCGACACCTTGTCTCTTATCCGGGATCTGACCAACGACAGCTGGCAGATTCCCTTTTCCAGCCGCGTCGACTCGTTAGCAAACTATCAGCACACAGAGGCGATTGAAGATGATCTGCTGGTCGAAGATTTGCTGTTAGACGAGTACCCGCTTGATGCGCCGCGTATCGCGAAAGTGAAATCAGTCGCCTTACAAGAACCTTTGCTCCGTGATTCACTTATCTCATCCAGCGGTGATGTTGCTGTAGTGAACATCACTTTACAAATGCCTAAAGTTGACGAAACGACAGAAATCACCACCGTTACTGATTATTCCCAAACCTTGCTGGCGAAATACCGGGCCGAATTTCCTGAGGTTGATTTCTATCAGGCAGGTATTGTCGCGATGAATCGTACTTTCATGGACATGGCCATGAAAGACAGCAGCACACTGGTACCGACCATGCTGCTGATTGTGCTGGTTTTTCTGGTATTAATGCTACGCACTGTGACCGGTGTTCTTGCAACTCTAATTGTGATTATCGGTTCTGTGGCGTCCACTATGGGCCTGTCCGGCTGGGCAGGCATGTTCCTCAGCACAGCCACAGTTAATGTGCCAACCCTGGTGCTCACACTCGCCGTTGCTGACTGCGTTCATGTTATTGCCACTATGCGGCAAGGCATGCAGCGGGGCATGCTCAAAAACGAAGCCATCGGCTACAGCATCAAACTCAATGCGATGCCGGTACTGATTACCTCGGTAACAACGGCGCTTGGCTTTTTAATGATGAATGCCTCTGATTCCCCGATCCTGCGTGATTTGGGTAACCTGGCCGCTCTGGGGATAATGATCGCCTGCTTCCTGTCGGTTTCTCTGCTGCCAGCGTTACTGACTGTACTACCTTTGCGTGCCCCGGCCGTGAAGCCGGCTGGCCAGCACAGCTGGACCGATAAATTAGGCAATCTTGTGGTTAATCATCGCAAAATCATCCTGCCTTTATCGGTGATCGTTCTGACCGGCGCTACCCTGCTTCTGCCCCGTAATGTGGTCAACGATGAGCCAGTCAAATACTTCGCCACAGACAGCCAATTCCGTCAGGCGGCCGATTTCATGGCTGAAAATATCAGTGGAATGACCACCATCAGCATTGCTATTGACTCAGGTCAACCTCAGGGGATTGCTGATCCTGGCTTCCTGAACATTCTGAATCAGTTTACCAACTGGTTGCGTGAACAACCTGAGACCGACCATGTCGCCAGCCTGAGTGATGTTTACAAACGCCTGAACAAAAACATGCATGGTGATGATGACAGCTGGTATCGCCTGCCGAACGACAGAGAACTGGCCGCACAATATCTGTTGCTGTATGAAATGTCTTTGCCATACGGCCTGGACCTTAACAACCAGCTCAACGTAGATAAATCATCCGTGAAACTGACGCTGACCACCAAGAATGTCGGCAGTAAAGAACTGGTAGCCCTGGAAGCCCGTATTAATGACTGGTTTGATGCTAATGCGCCGGGTTACGCCATTATGGCGTCCAGCCCGAACCTGATGTTCGCCCATATTGGCGAAACCAACATGGCCAGTATGTTATCGACACTACCGGTTACGCTGGTGCTGATCTCCGCACTGATGATTTTCGCTCTGCGTTCACTGCGGCTGGGTGTGATCAGTCTTATTCCCAACATCGCCCCGGCGATTCTCGGATTCGGACTCTGGTCACTCTGGTCCGGTGAAATCAACCTTGGGTTGTCTGTGGTGGTCACTCTCACACTCGGTATCGTTGTCGATGACGCCGTACATTTCCTCAGCAAGTATCAAATCGCACGCAAAGAAGGCCGAAATGCCGAAGAAGCCGTTCGTTATGCCTTCAGCACTGTTGGCCGCGCGTTATGGATCACAACCGTCGTACTGGTTGCCGGCTTCTCTGTACTGGCCAGCTCCAGTTTCCGTCTGAACAGTGACATGGGCCAGCTCAGTGCCCTGATCATTTTCATTGCCCTGGTGGTGGACTTCTTGCTGCTGCCCTGCATGTTGATGCTCTTTGACCGTAAGCCGGTGGAACAGGCTGACACCGAGACAGCCAGACCGGATAGCAAGAACCCAATTAACCAGAAACCATTGGCCCAATAACCTTTTAGCCAAAGATTAGGAGAAAGCTCATGACAGACAAAACAGCCAAAATCACGCAATGGCTAGCGCCTATAGCCATGATTACTGCATTGGGTATGGCTATCATACCGGCGGTATGCCATGCGGGTAACGAACAAGGGTTAGAGATTGCCAAGGAGCGAAAACTGCGTGATACCGGTTGGGGCGACAGCATTGGGGAAATGACCATGTTGCTATCCAACGCACAAGGGGAAAGCAGCACCCGAAAAATGCGTATCAAGACACTGGAAGTGGCTGATGATGGCGATAAAGGCCTGACGATTTTCGACCAGCCCCGTGATGTGCAAGGCACAGCTTTTCTGAATTTCGCCCACACAACCAAGCCTGATGACCAATGGCTTTATCTGCCAGCGCTGAAGCGGGTAAAACGTATTGCTTCGCGCAATAAATCAGGCCCTTTCATGGGCAGCGAGTTCGCCTACGAAGATTTAAGTTCATTTGAACTGGAAAAATACGACTTTACCTATCTGGGTGATGACACCGTTAAAGGTGAAGCCGTATTCAAACTCCGGCAAGTGCCGACGGATGAATACTCAGGTTATACCAAGCAGTTGGTATGGTTGGATAAAGACCATTACCGGCCTTTGAAGGTGGAATTCTATGACCGTAAAGACAGCCTGCTGAAGACACTGACTTTTAACGACTATGAGCAGTATCTGGGCAAATACTGGCGCGCGCATACGATGACAATGAATAACATCCAGACTGGCAAGACAACGGTACTGACCACCCATAAACTGACGTTTAACAATGGCCTTGATGAGAGCGATTTCAATAAGTCCAGCCTCAAGCGTGTCAAATAATCTCAGGCAGGAGCAAGCATGATATACCGATTTTCTGCATTGCCCCTGTTTCTGGCTGCCTCAGTAGAGGCAGCTGGTATCAGCGGCCAGATAAACCTTGAACAACGTCAGTTTTTGCACCCTGGTCTTGAGGGCCAGGACAAAAGCCAGACCTCTGTGGTGATAGAACCCGAATGGTACACAGAGTGGCAGGACGGTGACGCCCGGCTGACCATTCAGCCATTCTACCGCTGGGACAGCATGGACGATGAACGTACCCATTTCGATCTGCGTGAATTCATGTATCTGCAACTGATCGATGACTATGAGCTCAGAATGGGCGTCGGGAAAGTTTTCTGGGGCGTGACCGAGTCCATTCACCTGGTGGATGTGATTAACCAGACCGATAACGTCGAATCTGTCGACGGCGAGCAAAAACTCGGGCAGCCTATGATCAATGTTGCAGCCGTCAAAGACTGGGGCACAGTGAATGCCTTCATCCTCCCCTACTTTCGTGAACGTACTTTCGCCGGTAAAGACGGGCGGCTGCGGCCCCCACTGCCGGTAAATGACGATGCATTATATGAATCTTCAGCCGAGCAGGAGCACATCGACTGGTCATTGCGCTACAGCCACTATTTTGGCGACTGGGATGTCGGTGCCAGCTTTTTTCAGGGGACCAACAGAGATCCCTACTTCCTGCCGGGACGTACCAGCCTGACGCCATACTACGCCCAAATGGACCAGACCAGCATGGATGTTCAGGGCATTTTTGGCAGCTGGTTATTAAAGCTTGAAGCGCTTTACCGTGACAGCCTGGAAAACCACTCCGCCGTGGTCACAGGGTTTGAATACACACTCGTCGGTGTCTTCGATACCTATTGGGATCTTGGCCTGATTGCCGAGTACCAGTACGATTCCCGATCACTGAGTCTGAATCAGAATGACCTGTTTCTGGGTACACGATTTGCACTCAATGACATAGACGGTACAGAAATTTTAGTTGGGATTAATCAGGATCTGGACAGCAGTCAGGAATCTACCGGCAGAATTGAAGCCTCCGCACGGATAAACAACAACTGGAAATGGCGGGCTAACGCCTGGTGGTTCGACGCCAGCAGGCTTGACAGTCCACTTTATTTTGTTCGTAAAGACGACTTCATAGAGCTGGCTCTGGAATATTATTTCTGAGCCAATTTTCCATTTTATTCAAAAACCTGCCGGAACTGTAACAGTCTGAGTTCCGGCCTTTGCAAGATACCTGTCGCTCTTTCCCGGCTGAACATACCCTACTCGTGCATCACAGCGACATCTGCAAAAAACTCGTGCAGCCCAGCCTTTTATTTATCGCCAGCCTGAATGAAAATGACATTGTGAGTCAAAAAACAACCTATACATTCAACACCCTAATCATTCAGAAAAAACAGACAACAATAATGAATGATATTAATCGAAGTAAGATCACAAGAACTAAAAATATCAAAGACAGGCAAGCTTCATTTCAAGGCATAAATTGGTCATTTTGCCTTTCTGATATCAGTCTTAACGACATTTTTCATAACAAATTAAATTGTTAATAGCAGATAAGTCATTGAAGTCACACATCCGAAGAATAATAGCCTCACTATTTAGCTTTTACTAATTTTTCAGTCATTCTGAAAATATCTCTTTTAAACATATTTCTCTGTTCTATATTCAGCTAGAGGGCATATATCGACAAGGACTGTGACATGTTCGGGTTATCTAACAAGAATAACGTAACTCAAGACGCGTACAACTCACTTCAACAGCAACTTCAGGAAACCACCAATACCTTAGCTGCAATCAGGGATTCCTTTGCATCTATTGAATTTACACCATCAGGAGAAATCATCAGCGCCAACCAACATTTCCTTAATACCATGGGATACAGCCTAAATGACATTCAGGGTAAACATCACAGGATTTTTTGTACCGATGAAACCAAACAAAGTCAGGAGTACCAACAATTCTGGTATCAGCTAAGTCAGGGCAAGCAAATTAAGGGACTGTTCCAGCGTATGACTAAAAACGGGAAAGACATTTGGCTGGAAGCCAGTTATTGTCCGGTTTTCGACGATCAAGGGAGTGTTTATAAAGTCATTAAAATTGCTTCTGACACCTCAACAAGAGTCGCAGAGCACCATGAACTTGCCAGTCAGACACAGGCGGTTTCCCGCTCCATGGCGGTTATCGAATTTGATCTCAATGGTAATATATTGCACGCCAATGAAAACTTTTTAGCAACGGTCGGCTACACATTTGATGAAATCAAAGGAAAACATCATCGCCTGTTCGTCACCCCAAGCTATGCTCAAACCAGTGAATATCAAAACTTCTGGTACCAGCTCAATCAAGGGCAATTCATGGGCGGTAAGTTTGAACGGGTAAACAAAGCGGGCCAGACTCTATGGCTGGAAGCCACCTACAACCCTATTTTTGATACCAATGGCAAACTGTATAAAGTCATAAAATTTGCCACAGATATTACACAGACAGTCATTCTCGGCCAGGAAAACAGTCAGCTGGCTTATGACTTGTCAGTTAAGACCCGGCAGTTATCCGCCGAGGGAAGTCATTCGGGTAATCAGGCTATCGAACAGATGGTACAAATGGTTGAGGCGTTAAATTCAACCTCAGATGTGATATCCCAGCTTGAGGAACAGTCAAAAACCATCACTAACATGGTGGACACCATTTCCGCCATTGCCGATCAAACCAATCTGCTGGCGCTCAATGCGGCCATTGAAGCAGCCAGAGCGGGCGATCAGGGACGAGGCTTTGCCGTTGTTGCCGACGAAGTTCGCCAGCTAGCTTCGCGCACCAATGAGTCGACCGTGAAAATTGATAATGTGGTTAAGCAAAACAGTCAATTCACGACCCAAGCCGTATCCTCAATGTCTGAAATTATTGCCCGCGCTGAAAGCAGTATGGAAAAAGTCAAAGAAGCCAGCACATCCATTCAAGACATTGAAGACAGTATTAACGATGTTGTTATGGCCGTGCAAAAAATGTCAGCAGTCAGTTAACTCCTGCCCTGCCGACAATCTGTCTCTTGAGCATCTTTCCATGCTCAAGAGGCAGATGTTCAAGAGGCAGATTCATAAGCGACAAGTGTTCAAGAGACATTCTCTCAGAAAGAAAAAGCCTGCCCTGACAGCGCAACATATCAGTGAGCCAGGCGTTTCGGAAAATCAAAATACAGCAACTGACAATATTCCGGCCCGAACGCCTGCCATGTTTCTGCCTCAATTGCAAAAACCGCCAGGCCACAGGTCGGAACATTGTCGGTTTTTAATCCAAGACGGCCCACCAGTTCATTGATGGCGGGATTGTGGCAGACCACCATAAGCCGTTCAACCTCATCAGGCACCGACTGAATAATGCTGACCACTTCATGGGCAGAATCGGTATACAAGCCCACTGTGGTTGCCAGCTCAGTAGGATGCGGATGCAACGCCTGTTCAAAAAATTGCGCGGTCTGGAATGCCCGCTCAGCGGTACTGGATAGAATTCGCTGGGGCAGCGCCTGCCAGGCGGCGAACCGGGTTGCCATCTCAGCCGCGTTTTTCAGGCCGCGCTCATTCAGCGGGCGATCATGATCATCCAATTCCGGGTCATCCCAGGATGACTTGGCGTGACGAACAATATAAAGCAGTTTCATAGCCGCAAACTCCCCGTTAGTCTTTTGCTCCAGTGCTGTTTGTACTAATCCTAGCGCAAACAAAACGGCTTAACACCGGCTAGGCGAAAGCGCTTTACTGTGCTGATTTAACGGCCCTGGCCAGCTGATTCGCGGCTTTTTCCGGATCAGCCTGCTTACTGTGGAAAAAATCGGTCACTACGTCAAAAATTGCTGCCTGCACATAGCTGGTACTGGCAAGCCCCTGAGAAATACTGGGTACCAGAGTATTATTTTGCTGATTTAATTGAAAAGCAGCTGCAGAGGCCAGTGAACAACTGTCGAAACCTGTCATGTCCACATCGGTACGCACGGGGATGGAGCCTTTCGCTAAATTAAATTTTCGCTGAAAATCAGGTGTCAGAATGGTATGTGCCATCGTTTCCTGCGCCTGAATACTCAGGTCATCGCTATGCTTAAAAAAAGCAAAACTGTCGATGTTGTATGTAAAGAAGCCTTGGGTGCCCGGAGCTGGCACACACAGAATCTCCTTACCCAGAGTTTTCCCCAACGCAGAAAATTCCCCCTTCGCCCAGTCCCCCATGAACTGCATCGCGGCTTTCCCTTCCATCAGCATGGTACTGGCGTCGCTCCATTCCATGGCCTTGGTTTTCACATCAATGTATTGCCGCATTCGCTCGAACTGGCGGAAAACATCCACCATCTGCTCACCGGCCAGCAGGTCTGAATCTAAGTCAACAAAAGCACGGCGATAACCCTGAGGACCCAGTACCGCCAGCGCCACAGATTCGAACAAGGTCACCTCTTGCCAGGGATCGCTGCCCAAGGCTATGGGTACAATATTGGCCTGCTTCAGTTTGTCTGCCGCAACAAAAAACGACTCAAGCGAATCCGGCACAGTCGCACCGGCTTTCTCCAGCAAGTCCGGGTTAATCCATAACCAGTTAACACGGTGAATATTCACAGGAACGGCCACATAATGGCCCTGATATTTCATGATCTGGCTGATAACCGGTGGCAATAGCTGATCCCAGCGCTGAACATTTGCCACCTCATCAAGACTGGTCAGAAAACCCAGCATGCCCCACTCTTGCAAGTCGTAACCTTTGAGCTGTGCCGCCGAAGGGGGATTCCCCGACACAGCACGGCTTTTCAGCACTGTCATGGCACTTTCACCGCCACCACCCGCAATAGCAAAGTTCTTCCAGCCGATACTCTGCTGTTCAAGGCTATCCTGCAACACTTCCGCGGCTTTCATTTCACCTTTCGCTGTCCACCAGTGAAGCACTTCAACCTCTTGCTCAGGCTGCTGACCAGCATCAGATGCACTCATGACCGGCGCAGACAAGAATGCCGATACCGAAGCCGTGATTAACACCGCTGCCAGCGACAGTGTGCGATAGCGCCCCGCTGAAACACTCATGTTCATTTAGGTTCTCTTACTTTACGCCGTGTCTGCTGTGAGTAGATGCGGCTATCATCAGTCCATCAGGCGAGGCAGGATCATCGTCACTTCCAGCCCCCCTTGCTCCATGTTGCGGATAGACATTTCACCGCCATGGGCATGTAAAATATTGCGCGTTATTCCCATGCCGAGGCCATGGCCTTCATCATCCTTCGCTAATCTGACATAAGGTTCATACACACTGTCCATTTTATCCTCTGGAATCCCCGGCCCCCTGTCCTGCACCCGAATAACCAGACTCTCTGCTGTGTCTTCGGTCAGTACCCAGACTTCCTGACCGTATTTCACCCCGTTATCAATGATGTTGCTTAAACAACGTTTAAGGGCCAGCGGCTTACCCGTAAGTGGCGCAATGTCTGCAACAGGCAAATGCACTGTAATACTGTTTCTGTTATGCCCTTCGGCAATACTGCGTATCACTTCTGCCACATCCACCTGGGCCAGATTTTCATGCAGATCGGTATCCCGTACTGTCTGCAGCGCCCCTTTGACCATCATTTCCAGCTCATCAAGATCTTTATTGAACTTGTCGATTTTGGTGTCATCTTCCAGTAGTTCTGCACGCAACCGAAGACGGGTGATCGGGGTTTTTAAATCATGGGAAATGGCGGAAAACAAATGTTCCCTGTCATCAATATAACGACGCAGGCGCTGCTGCATCCGGTTAAAGGCCCGGGTCGCGGTGACCAGCTCACTGGCACCTTCTTCCTTGAGCTGCGGCTGATAAATATCCATGCTCAAGGCATTAGCGGCATCCGCTAACTGCTTGAGCGGTTTCGTTTGGCGCCGGATCATTGTATAGGTGAAGAAAAGCAGCAAGGCGGTGATGAACAGCAGAAACAGCACTTGTTGCTTAGTAATGATCTCATCCTCCAGCGTGGAGTACGGCGCTGGTAACAAAGCGGCGATATACAGCCACTCGTTGTCCGCCAATTCCAGCTGCACCACCAGAATCGGCGGATTCAGCGGCTCCAGACTCAGCGTGTAATGCGCCCAGGAACGGGGTAAGTCACTCAACAGAATGTCATTTTTCAGTACATGCAGGGTTTCAGGCCGTGAAAACTCCACCCGGATAACGTCCAGGCGCGGCAGTTTGTCATGCAGCACTTCCTGTATTGCTTTAACTGCGGTGTTTTTCATACTGGAACCGGGGATAGGATCGATCCGTATTTCTTCTTCGTTGAATGAAACAAAAAAACGGGTGCCGCCCATGTTCCGAATCTGATCCAGAACGATGTGCCGGTACTGTAAAGGCAGGGATTCAAAAAAAGTGACAGTGGAAGCAAACATGGTGGCCATACTGGTGGCCGCCGATTCCAGTCCGGCCAGATCCCGACGCTTAGACTGCCCGTACCATATCAGCGTCGCAATCATTTGTGCCAGAAACACAGCCAGCAAGGTAAACCACAAAGTGCGGGCCATCAGGGATTGAGGCCACCATTTTTTCCTGTTGATCATCTGCTGAGCTTTCCGGTCAGTTATCCGTTTCGTAAGTGACATCTGCATTAAACAGATAGCCGTTTCCCCGCACTGTTTTGATTAACCGCTGCTGACGCCCTTTGTCACCCAGGCGCTGGCGTAACCGGCTCAGCTGGACATCTACCGCACGCTCAGACGGCTGCGCATCACGCCCGCGTGTCGCAAAGAAAATCGTATCCCGGTCGAGCACTTCATTGGGACGACTGAGAAACAGTAAAAGCAGCGCGTAGTCACTGTTGGTCATTTCATAGGTGCGCTGAGTCTGCGTATCCTGCAGAGACTGAGCAGCCGTATCCAATCGCCAGTGATCGAATAAAAAGGCTTTTGGCAACGACGGGTTCACCGGCTGGTTCGATTCTGTTGGCTGTACTCTTCGCAGCAGCGCTTTAATTCGCGCCATTAACTGACGGGGGCTGAATGGCTTGGCAATATAGTCATCCGCGCCGAGCTCCAGCCCGACAATCTGATCCATCTCGTCTGATACGGCTGTGAGCATGATAATCGGGACGGCAGACGTTTTCCGGACATGCTGACACAAAGTGAAACCATCCTCACCGGGCAGCATAATATCCAGCAATATCAAATCCGGCTCACTGATGGTCAGTTCCCGTTTCATTGCCACACCGTCTTCTGCTGTTACAACACGGAAGCCCTGCTTGCCCAAATATTCGCCCAACAGTTCACGAATCTCCTGATCATCATCCACGACCAGTACTGACTTGTCCGCAACCATTCTGATTTCCTCATTGCGGCCATTTCCGGCATGGTAAACAGGTACTCATGACAGATAAAAGCAGCATCTTTGCACATATACGACTCAAAAATGTAAGATACCAGACTCCGGCCCAAAACGCTTGGGGTTCAATGTAACGCTAAAGTAACAGGCACCGTGATTACCGGCTCATCACAGTATGTTGCACCCGTTGAGTATATCCCTTTACCCGAAATGGTTGAAAATTCATAAACTAACAGGCTACCCATACACATTTTGTGGATAAGGTTACATTTTTGTCTGGCCTGCCGTCATACTATAGAAACCGGTATCTTTATGGATATGTTCTGTTTTAATCCGTCGCCCAGGCCATGCAGGAAGACAGTCGCCATGACAGTGAAAAAATATAAAGGCTCAGCCGGTGGCTGGGGAGCGCTAGCAAGCACCACCCGTCACCTGGTGAAAAGTGAAAATATCACCCGAAACATACGGAATCTGCTGAAAACCAATCAGGATCAGGGGTTCGACTGTCCGGGCTGTGCCTGGGGCGAAACCGATGAACCGGGACATTTCCGCTTCTGCGAGAACGGCGCCAAAGCCGTGAACTGGGAGGCAACCCGCCGTCGGGTAACGCCGGATTTCTTTGCCCAGTACCCTGTCGGCTGGTTACAACAGCAAAGTGATTATTTTCTTGAATATCAAGGCCGCCTCAGCCATCCGGTTCGTTATAACTCACAAACGGATCATTATGAGTCCATCAGTTGGGACGAGGCTTTTTCACTGATTGCTGAGCACCTGCAAGGTCTGGACAGCCCGAATCAGGCCGAGTTCTACACCTCTGGCCGTGCCAGCAACGAAGCGGCTTTTTTGTATCAGCTTTTTGTCCGGGCGTTTGGCACCAACAACTTCCCGGATTGCTCCAACATGTGCCACGAGGCAAGCGGTGTCGCGCTCAAGCAGTCAATAGGGATTGGCAAAGGCACAGTGCGTATTGATGATTTCGAAAAAGCCGATGCCATTTTTGTGTTCGGACAAAATCCGGGCACCAATCACCCCCGCATGTTAGATACCTTACGTAAAGCCTCCAGACGCGGAGCCGCTATAGTCACTTTCAATACACTGAAAGAACGCGGTTTAGAGCGCTTTACCAACCCGCAGTCGCCGGCAGAAATGCTGACCGGCGGAGCAACAACGATCAGCAGTCATTACTTCACGCCAAAACTGGGTGGTGATATGGCGGTGATACGCGGCATGGTTAAAGTACTGATCGCTATGGATCACAGTTCAATTGAACAGGGCAAGGGCTCTATTTTTGACCACAGTTTCATTCAGGCCCACACTCAGGGCCTTGAAGCGTATCTGGCGGAAGTGGCAGCCACTGACTGGTCTCTTATCACAGAGCAATCTGGCCTGTCGCAACAAGATTTGGAATACGCAGCAAACCTGTACCGGCATTCTGAACGCGTGATCATCACCTGGGCGATGGGGATCACTCAGCACAAACACTCAGTGAATACGATACAGGAAATTGCCAATTTACAACTTCTTTTCGGGCAATTAGGTAAGCCCGGAGCCGGTCTTTGCCCGGTGCGCGGCCACAGTAATGTGCAGGGTGACCGTACCATGGGGATCAATGAGAAGCCCACCCCAGATTTTAATCAGAGGATAGAAACAACCTTTGGATTCACCCCACCGGCGGCGCACGGTCACAACACGGTGCAGGCCATCAAAGCCATGCTGACCGGCGAGAGCAAAATCTTTATCGGACTGGGTGGAAACTTCGCTTCGGCAACACCGGATACCCGGCTGACTCAGCAGGCATTAGCGAATTGCGATCTCACGGTCAACATCGCCACCAAGCTGAACCGCAGCCATTTGATCACAGGTAAAAACAGTTTGATCCTGCCGTGCTTTGGCCGCACCGATGTTGATCTTCAACAATCCGGCCCGCAGTCGGTGACAGTCGAAGACTCGTTCAGTATGGTGCATGCCTCAGGCGGTGTGGTTGAAAGTGACACAGGCGAAATGCGCTCAGAACCTGCCATAATTGCCGGTATCGCCAAAGCGACATTGGGCAATCATCCGGTCGACTGGGATTCGTTAATTGATAACTATGACAGAATTCGCGAACTTATCGCCAAAACTATCCCTGGCTTTACCGACATGAACCAGAAACTGAAACAGCCGGGCGGGTTTTATCTGGGCAACAGCGCGGCAGAGCGTATCTGGCATACCGATTCTCAACAAGCCACCTTCATCGCGCATCCGCTGCCAACTCACCTGCTGCCGGCCAATCTGCGTGCACTCAGCGACGATCCTGTTTTTGTGCTGCAGACTGTCCGTTCACACGATCAGTACAACACCACAATTTACGGTTTTGAAGACAGATACCGCGGGATCTCTGGCGAGCGCAAAGTCTTGATGATCAACCCGGCTGATATCGACGCTCTCGGCATGGCGCCGGGTGACCGGGTCGATGTGACATCACTGTCAGCCGATGGCGTAAAACGCACTGTTTATGGTTTTAAGCTGGTAAGTTATGACATTCCCACTGGCAATATTGCCGCCTATTTCCCGGAAACGAATCCCTTGGTGGCATTAGACAGCGTCGGTGACCTGAGTGATACCCCGATATCCAAGGCTATCCCCATTGTTCTCGCACCCAGCCAACTCAGTGAAGAGCGCATAGACTTATCACCCTACTGATCAGCAGTACCGGCAATTACGTAACAGAGGCAAAGTACAGGATAAGAGCTCAATGAACCGGGCGCATAACGACGGCCCGGTCTTTTACTTAATGTGTCAGGGGGAACTGAACACGTTCGTTATTGCAGGTTACAATAAGCCGACTGACAATGTGCATGCGGCTGCAAGGCGCTGTATGTCGTCTTATCCCATTTATAAATGGTTTCGTAATCGGTGCTTTCCAGTGGCGGGATATAACCCAGATCATACTGGCTGAGATAAAATTCCTTAAACGCATCAATTTTATGTTGCTTATCAATCCAGAACGTCATTGGCGTGATTGAGTTTGCCGGCAAACGTGCCTGAATGCTATTTACTTCGTCCATTGCATTATCTGGATTCGATCCTGTATATGGCTGATCTTCGCCAAAATAAATCTGACACTTCGCCTCTGCCCCCAGGTCATGCGCCGCTTTCATTACCGCTTCACGTACGATGAAATGATCGATATGGCTACCATTCGCCAGCAGCACAAAGGCGGCGCAGTTATCCTGCTTAAGAATAGGGGTGACATCTGCGGCAATGCGCTCATAAATGCCGATTTCATCCTGACGAAAATCAGTAAAAGTACCTGCTGGGCCGCCACCTGCAGTCGGAGAGCCTTCATATTTACGCAATGGCGCATCATAAAAACCGGCGGTTTTATAGCGGAAGTGATCCCACTGAGTAAACATCTTCATGTGCGCTTCAAAGTCTTCTTTGTAACGCATGGTAGAAACATCGAATACGCGCTTGTTTGTCAGTTCGTTTAAATGGTTGGTCGTATAGTTGGAAAGTGAAAAATATACCTCGGTGACATTTGTTTTTTGTGCCAGCGTACCTTCTTTAGACAATTTATTTATCAAGCCTCCAAAGGTAAGCAAAATATCATCCGGATGCGGGCTGAGAAAATACAGGTTGTGCTGATTGACATCCAGTGGCGCAGCCTGAACAGCCGGGGCCATGCAGCTTGCTGTCGCCAGTAATCCAGCCACTAATGAGTTGGTATTGAAACGCATTTTCTATTCCTTTTCTTCAACGAACAAAAATAAAAAGGGCGGGGTAAACCGCCCAGACTTGTATCAGTTTGAAGCAACGAGAACGGCATTAATCTCAGTTTTGATGTTGTCTGACTGGGTACCAAAGATAGCCTGCAGGTTATCTCCTACCACCAGCACTTCACGTGCCCCCAGCTGTTTGATTTTCGGAATGTCAGCGCCATTAATATCGCGAAGACTGACACGCAGACGGGTAATACATGCGTCTACATTTTTGATGTTATCCTTTCCGCCGAGCGCCTGAACCAGAGTTTGTGCCAGCTCATTACCGATTTCAGACAAGTTGCTGACTTCAGATTCTTCACTTTCCCGGCCAGGAGTCATGAGATTGAGCTTGGCGATCAGTACACGGAAAATGGTGTAGTACATCAGCGCCCAAACAGGGCCGATGAGAATAAACAGCCACGCATTCTGCGAGAGTGGATAGTAGATAAGGAAGTCAATCGCACCATGAGCAAAAGTCACACTGTGGTGAATATCCAGGCTGGTCACCAGCGCAAAACCCAGGCCGGTAAGAATACAGTGAATAACGTACAGTACAGGCGCCGCGAACAGGAAGGCGAATTCCATAGGCTCTGTGATACCCGTTAACCAGGAAGTCAATGCTGCTGATGCCATGATACCGCCAACCAGCGCGCGTTTTTCAGGTCGTGCGGAGTGGTAAATCGCCAGACCAACAGCAGGCAGTGCCCACATGGAATACAGGTAACCTCCTGCAAGATTGCCCGCGGTAGGATCGCCAGCCAGATAGCGCTGAATCTCACCTTTAATCACTTTGCCGGTTTCAGGATCGACATACTCACCCACTTCAAAGAAGAAAGGCACATTCCAGATATGGTGTAGTCCGAATGGGATCAGTGAACGCTCCACCAAACCATAAAGACCAAATGCCGTGGTCGGGCTCTGGTATGCCGCCCAGTGCGAGAAACTGTCAATTGCGTTACCGATTGGCGGCCAGACATAACTCAGGAAAATACCCAGAAATATGGCTGTGATACCGGTGATAATGGGAACAGAACGTTTGCCGGCAAAAAAACCAAGGTACTCAGGAAGCCTGATATTATGAAAACGATTAAACAGATATGCAGCAACGGCACCTATCATGATACCGCCAAAAACCCCGGTATTCAGGCTTGGAATCCCTATGATGGTTGCCGGTTCGATGCCGTGAAGTTTTGCCATCACGCCCATTGTTGCTGTCATGATAGCGAAGCCCACAGTCGCAGCCAGCCCGGCGGCCCCGTCATTATCTGACAGGCCCAGCGCCACACCAATCGCAAATATCAGTGCCAGATTGCTGAACACTGCATCGCCCGACATCGCCATGATCTCTGACACCAGGCCCGGCATCCAGGAGAAGTTAGCTGAACCTATCCCCAGCAATAAACCGGCAACAGGCAGGACAGCAACAGGCAGCATTAGCGACCTGCCTATCCGTTGTAATAACCCAAAGGTGCTACTAATCATTTCTCGATCCTTCTTGATGTATAGTTGGGGGTACACATATAAGGTAATGAAAAGCAGCGTGCTGAAGGTTACAAAAGCCTATGAGTTTGTAAGTAGCCTGTTACATACGCACATTGCACCGTGCGTGAATTTTGCGCTATACCTGTAGCCTTCCCATAAGAAATGATGTATCAGATAGATTATTGAAAGTAGGCAACTTGGTAAGGTATGAAAAACCTCAGGGAAATGAAAACCATACTCGTCGTCGACGATAATCAGGAACTCCGTGATGCACTCACAGAATATCTTGGGCGATCTGAATTCCATGTATTGACCGCCAGTGACGGTGAAGAAATGTGGGATCATTTCCATCGTGCCGAACCTAACCTGATCATCCTCGATATCATGATGCCCGGCGATGATGGGCTCACCTTATGCCGGCAAATCCGCCAGCGTTCGAATGTGCCTATCATTATGCTCACAGCGGTGACCGACGAAATTGATCGTATTGCGGGTCTTGAAATCGGTGCTGATGATTACATCACCAAAACCTTTAGCCCGAGGGAACTACTCGCGCGTATTAAAGCCTTATTGCGACGTACTCAACCCGCACAGGGCGAAACAGTGGCACACCAGTTGCAGTTTTCAGGCTGGACTTGCGATCTGATTAAGCGGCGGTTAATCAGCCCGGATGGCGAAGTGGTTCCTCTCTCTGGGGCAGATTTCAACCTGATAAGTCTGATGCTGGAGAAACCCCATCAGTTGCTGAGCCGGGACGACATCGCTCGTTGTATCTGGGGCCGGGATGCTGACCCGTTTGAACGTGGTATCGATGTACAAATCAGCCGCCTGAGAAAACACCTTCACGACGAAGAGCGCTCGCTGATTCTGACGGTCAGAAACAAAGGCTATATGCTGGCAAGCGATGTCCATACTGTATGAATACGCCGTCATTTCTGAAGCTGACAACCCTGCAATCGCTCTGTTCATCCATTACTTTTCGGATTGGAGCGACCTTGCTCATCATCATTATGATTGCTGAGTTGATTGCCGGACTTATCTGGTACCAGTCCAGCGCCAAAAAGGAAGTTGAAAACCTGCATAAAACGATCGTCAGCCTGATGTCGAATGCGGCCGATACTTACAACTATTTTCATGCGCTGCCGGTCAATTATCGCTACCTTATTCTGAACCAGATCCGTGAAATGGGCGGGACCCGTTTCTTCATCTCAATCAATCAGCACCAATTATCTGTTGTTCCTCCCGCCAATAATGCACGCACTGACATTCTGCTGTCTGCTGCGCATGACGTGCTGAACAAAAAAATCTCCCATGCTAAACAGGTCACTATTTCCCTCAGTCGCCGACAGGATCTGCGCGTTTTTAACTCAGGCATCAAACTCGATGCCCTGCCGGAAATATGGGCGGGGTACAGTCTGGCACTGGGCGATATGGATTTACCTATTGTCGTCATGCAAATCCAGATGTCGGAACAGGAATGGTTCTATCTGGCTGCCACTTTACCCGTTCCTTTCTCTGCATTGTCGCCGCAGTTTATTGATCAAAAACAGCTGATGTTCCTGGGTATTTCCTCTCTGTTACTGGTGCTTTGCACTGTCTGGTTACTGCGCCTGGAAATTCGCCCTATTCGCCGGTTGGCGAAAGCAGCGACTCTGATGAGCGGGCAGCTCTATGTACAGGAAGTCAAAGAAGAAGGCAGTAAAGAAACCCGGGCTGCTGTTCGCGCATTCAACAAAATGAACCGGCGGGTCCGCGCCTATATCCGGGACAGAGAAATGCTGTTTGGCGCCATTTCCCACGATCTGAAAACACCCTTGGCTTGTCTGAAGTTACGCACCGAAATGCTCGATGATGAACAAGCAAAAGCCAGATTCGAAAAAATACTGGATGAGTTTGATCTGATGTTAAAAGGTGCCTTGCAATGTATTCGGGACACAGACATTCACGAAGAGCCTGAGTGGATCGATGTTACCCAGATGGTTGAACAATGTGCCAGTTACTACAACCGGAACACCCCCAAGGTTCAATTAAGTCTCGCAGAGCCGGTTCATTACCTGGGCAAACCTCTGGCCGTAAAACGTTGTCTGTATAACATAGTGGACAATGGCGTGAAGTACGGAGAAAAAGTCGATATCGAACTGATATCAACGACCGACAGTATTCTGCTCACGTTCAGAGATTACGGCCCGGGTCTGGATAAAAAATGGACAGAAAAAGTGTTCGAACCTTATTTCCGTGTTAATCCGCAAGATGAGTTGGGTTCCGGTCTTGGGCTCACCATATCCCGCAGTATTGCTCGCAGCCACGGCGGCGATCTCACCCTGCAAAACCACCCTGTTCAGGGACTGATTGTTCACATTCAATTGATGAGAGATGAATGAAGTTTTTCTTTTTCATTAGCCTGCTGGTGCTCACTGTATCCGGTGCTCAATCACAGGCAAAAGCCCAGGCATCGCCAGGTACCACCTATCAGGAAGTGGAATTTCTGCACTGGTGGACAGCCAAAGGTGAAGTTGCCGCTTTCAATCTGGCGACAAAGGCACTGCAAGATGCCGGCGTGTCTATTCTTGATCTGCCCGTACAAGGCGGGGGCGGCGACACGGCAATGTCTATCCTTCAGGCCCGTGCGATTGCAGGCACCCCACCCGATATCGTGCAATTGGAAGGTCCGTCGATTAAATCCTGGGCCGCTTTGGGATTTCTCCATAAGCTTGACCAGGTGGCTGTTGAGCAAGACTGGCACAAAAACCTGCTTCCTATTGCACAAGACACTAACCAGTATCAGGGACACTATGTGGCAATTCCCATCACAGTCCACCGGCTGAACTGGATGTGGATTAATCGCAAAGTCTTGCGCCAATACGGTTTAGCCGTTCCCACCAGCTGGGATGCATTGATTGATGTATTCAGCCGTTTGAAACAAAACGGCGTAGAGCCACTGGCACTTGGTAAAGACCAGTGGCAGGTTGCACTGCTGTTTGAGAACCTCGCCTTTGGCTATGGCGGAGCGGATTACTACCGACGCGCCTTTATCAAGATGGAGCCGCAGGCACTCAACAGCCAAACCACCTACGACATCCTTGAGCGTTTCCGCGCTATCAGCCAGTTGGTCAAACCTGGCATGTCTCACATGCGATGGGATGAGGGGACACAATTACTCATAGAAGGCGAGCGGGCGTTCCAGATCTCAGGAGACTGGGTTCTGGGTGATTTGCTGGCCAATAACATCGCTGTTCCTTCCGCCATTGGCTGCTACCCGACCCCTGCAAAACAGACAGGCTTTATTTATAACATGGACAGCTTCGCACTGTTCGACAGCCCGCGCACCAATACTGACACGGCTCAAATCGTCAGTAAGACCCTGTCTTCACCGGATTTTCAGAAATCCTTTAATGCTCTGAAAGGTGCCATTCCGGCCAGAAACGATATCAGCCTGAAGGGATACAACAGTTGCTCAGTCAATGCCAAAGCCGACATGGAGAAAGCGTCAAAATCTGGTCAGTTAATCCCCAGCATCGTAGATTCTATGGCCGTCAGCCCAATAGCGCAGCGTGCCACATCCAGCGAAATTTTTCGCTTCTTTAATGACGAGACCATGGCACCAGAAGATTTCATTCTTCACCTGCAGAATATTCCACGTGGTGAGTAGAAACACCCAAAGCCTTTATTCTTCATTTTCCCATTTAGTAAAGGAAAACCAGCAAGAAGCTTCAGATAACAGCATAAGAATTGGTCTGCACAATTCACGTCGATAAAGCTTATCGTTGCATGTGTCTATAGAGTCATATATATTTAGTTAATCTAAATGATAATTATTATTAAGCGCATACGGACATGTCAATTCAGCCTATTCATAACCTTATCGTCAAGGACACGACGGCCGGAGTCACACAGGTCACACCCGGCTTACATGAGAGGTGTGCTTTTAACCCATTAGGGTGGTACGACATAACATTTCCAGACAATAAAGGCGAGAGTCACTTCCGCTGCTTCCGTCTGGCAGAAGATGTCTGCTTCACCAAAAGCACCTATCAAAGCGATGAACCGCTCTTATCAAAAATTGATTATCACAGTGACACCACGTTGATGGTATTTGGTTTAAAAGGTAAAAGTCAGCTCGGTTTTCATCCTTCAAAACTTCACACTATCAATGTCGGGGACATCTGGCTTTTCAACCTGACAGGCAACACGTTTTACCGTTACAGCAGTGCTGGCGTTCCGCACGAAATGGCTGTACTGAAAATTCCGACTCAACGCCTTAAAAAAGCATTTTGCGAAAAAGATGAAATCTTTAGCGCCATTTTTACCATGCCCAGCGCACAAGTTGCTGTACAGCAAAAAAACCAGGAATGGATCGCCCCTCTGATCAGCAATCCGCTTCACAATCCTTTTGATCGCATTAAAGCAGAAGGAAGCGCGCTTGAATTATTGGCTCATTGGCTAGTGCCTCTGGCACAGTCTGTCCAGCCATCGGAAGCTCCCCCCAATCCTGTACACAATAAACCGATTGAGCGCGCGCGTCATATTTTGGTATCCGCTTTAGCAAATCCCCCGACTTTGTACGAACTGGCGAAAGAAGTCGGTATGAGCCATACCCGTTTAAACCGGGATTTCAAGAAAACGTACGGTAAAACGGTTTTCTGCTGGCTGCGAAGCTACCGTTTAGATCTGGCAAAAACCTACCTGAAGGACCCATCACAAAGCATTACGGATATTGCCCATCTGTGCGGTTTCAGTAGTGCCAGCCACTTTACCCATGCATTCCGAAATCATGAAGGGTTCACCCCTGTTTGTTACCGTTCTCATCAACTACAGAAAGCCTCTCAAAATGAAAAATAATCCGCCGAACCCTATCCGCGCGCTCCTTCCTCTGATGGCAATACTCATCGGTAATGCCGTCGCTCATAGCCTGTTCATGATTAGCTTTCCGATTGCCGGGAGAGTGCTGGGAATGAGTGATATACAAACTGGTGCTGTTCTCTCCCTATCCGCCTTTACTATGCTTCTGGTCGCCCCCTGGTGGGGACGATACAGTGATAGCGTCGGATGCCGGCCGGCTATTCGCTCCGGTATCATATCGACAGCTTTGTTCCTGATTATGGGTGCGGCTCTGTTTACCCTGCAATCCTCATTAATCTTGTCTGCAACCGCCCTTTTTCTCAGTTTTCTGGCAATTCGTATTTTTCAATCCATTGCGGTTGCAGGGATGATGCCAAGTATTCAGGCGCATATTGCCAATGTTACCCCAGAACAAAAACGTGTATCCGGCATGGGACTGATGGGAGCCACATTCGGTATTGGCAGCTTAATTGGCGGCAGTACAGCCATGCTGACCGGCGTCGCGTACTTTCCTCACTCAATGCTAATCATAGCGGTGCTGATGTTACTGACATACTGGCTGTATCTTCCCCGTATTAACAGCACATTTGTCAGGCAAACCGTTCGTGAGAAATCTGCCCCCGTTCAGAAACTGCCTCTGAAAACAATCGCGCCTTATGTGCTGATTACGTTTGTCGTGATTTTTATCTACGGCCTGATACAGCAAACCACAGGTTTACGATTACAGGATCAGTTCAGTTATACCGCTCAGCAGGCGCTCAAAGGCAGTGGTGCTATGCTCACGATGGCAATGGGCTGTATGGCATTAAGCCAGGTGCTGCTGTCCTGTTTAACGATTAGCCGGCCAGTGAATATTCTTTTCGGAGGGGTGGTGCTAGGCTGTATCGGCTTAGCCGCGCTCATCCGGGCGGATACCTATTTAGCAATGATGATTTCAATGGCAATGACAGGCCTCGCCATGGGATTAGTCCTGCCTGCTAACCTCGCGCTGTTGAGCCAAAAAGCAGGCATAAACCACCAGGCTTATGCCGCTTCAATCAATATTATTGGTAAAGGGATAGGGCTGGCGGCCGGACCATTGGCAGGGGCAGCAATGTATCAGGCTGATGCGCTCTTCCCTGTGTGGGCCTCACTGCTGTTATTCGCTGTGTTGCCGCTGTTTCTGTTGCATCAGCGCCAACACGCTATCGCAGAGGGTTAAACGTCACAGAGCGGTAAAACCCCATTTTTGAGCAGAGAACCTGAAATGATATTACGGTGAATTTCAGACGTACCGTCAATAATGCGGAACAAACGGGCGTCACGGTAAAAGCTTTCAATAGTGCCACCATCATGGCAACCTGACGCCCCAAACAGCTGTACCGCATCATCGGCTAATCGCCCCAAAAGTTCAGAGACATACACTTTCAGCATAGAGATTTCTTCCCTACAAGCCTCTCCGGCATCCATTCGCTTCGCTGTTTCCCACAACAGTGCTCGGGACAGGCGGATTCCTGTGGCCCCATCTGCCAACTTTGACTGCACAGTTCCAAACATGGAGAGTGACTGACCAAACTGCTGCCTTTGCTTAGCGTGCTCTGTCATTTCGTGCAGCAACCTGACACACTTGCCTAACCCTCTGGC
Organism: Photobacterium sp. 2_MG-2023; assembly: GCF_030547675.1. Taxonomy (NCBI): domain Bacteria; kingdom Pseudomonadati; phylum Pseudomonadota; class Gammaproteobacteria; order Vibrionales; family Vibrionaceae; genus Photobacterium; species Photobacterium sp. 2_MG-2023. The sequence goes on along the minus strand of NZ_JAUOQQ010000017.1, from coordinate 32,938 downwards.
GGCCACTTTTGCCAGCCTCGCTTTGCCCAAAGTACTGCAGAGCAGTTGAAAGCCTTGATTCTCTTCACCTAATAACGCATCGTTAGCGAGCTCTATTTGATCAAAAATCAGTTCTCTGTGACTGGTGCCATCAAAACCTATCATGTTAAAGCGCTGCCCTAGTGAGAACCCTGCTGCCTGCTTATCAACCAGAAAGAGTGATATTCCCTTCACTCCACGCTCAGGTGCCGTTTTCGCAGCAACAATAAAGTAGTCGGCATAGTCGGCATCACTGATATACAGTTTGCTTCCTTTCAAAAGCCATCCACTGTCGGTTCTGACCGCTTGCGTTTTCATCGCTGCCACATCGGAGCCTGCATCTGGTTCAGATACGGCTAAAGCCGCCCAACGTTTCCCCGCCACCGACGGTTGCAGATACTGCTCCCGTTGACACGCGCTCGCCAAGGTCAAGCAATCATAAACGTTGCCAGTAGCACGACGGACCAAAATATCTTTGGTCACACCTAATTGCTCTTGTACCAGTACATTTTCAAACAGACTCAGTCCTCTGCCACCCAGCCCGGTGGCAATATTCGTGGCAAAAAAACCAGCCTCTATACCTTTTTGAGTGAGCCGTTTCGCATCATCGTCGGTCAGAGTGGCAAACTTAGTGATCTTGGATTCAAAGGGCAGCAATTGCTCATGAGCGAACAGACGCGCACGTTCCACCAAAACTGTCTGGCTTTCTGTCAAAATTGTCATCAATCGGTTCCTTCCTTTAAATACACGGTTTACCCCTAATTCCTGAATGTTGACAGGTCTTCACAGACTTGGCGAAATGCATGAATAAACCGCATAGCATCGCTTTCGCTCAGGTTGAGCGGAGGCTGAATACGCATAACACGGTTACTGTTTGCCGTCATGAACGTCAGAATCTGATGCTCTTTTGCCAGCTTTGTCACAACACGCAGCACAAACATATCCTCGAGACTTTTCTCAATATCCTCAACAGCCGAATCAATGTGTTGTTTGGCTTTGTCTGAAATCTGATGGTAAGTCCCGGCGGCATCCCACATAAAGCGATGTGCCAACTCCTCAACTGTGGCGGCTATACTGCCGGAAAAAGAGTGCTCAAACTCAATACCCAGCATGAGTCCTTTTCCTCTTACCGCTTTGATGAAGGGATATTCACTGGCTATATCGTCAAGCGCTTGTTTGAGCATCACACCTGTTGTGCTTGCTCTGATTGTAAGCTGCTCTTTTTCAATAATGTCCAGTGTTGCAATAGCCGCAGTCGCGGCCAGATTGCCACCACCAAAAGTGGAGGTATGAAGTGCAAAACGATCGGTGCTGCCGTAGGCGGCATCCCAGACACGGGAAGCGGACAGTGTCGCGCCAATCGGCACCATGCCACCGGACAACGATTTAGACAGAACTAAGATATCAGGACAGACGTTATCCCACTCGCAGCAAAACATTTTACCGGTGCGCCCCAGTCCGGTCTGAATCTCATCCAGTATCAGTAAACAACCATAATCATCACACAGCTTGCGTACTGCTTCGAGATAACCGCCAGGGGGTAAAATGACCCCTCCCTCTCCCTGAATTGGCTCCAGGATAAAAGCTGCGATACCGCCTTTTGCCAGTGCCACTTCCAGTGCCGCTATATCGCCAAATGGCACTGAATGGCATTGTGTAAGCAAAGGCTCGAATGGTTTTCTGTGTTTTTCTCGCCCTGTCACAGACAACGCACCCAGCGTTTTACCATGGTAACCATTTTCACAGTACAGCATCTGCGATTTATCCGATGCCGCCAAGGCCAGCTTTATCGCTGCTTCAACCGCTTCAGTACCGGAATTACTCAAAAAGACTCGGGACAAATCACCCGGCGCCAAAGCAGCCAGCTGTTCTGCCAGCAAAGAGGCCTGATACGGCATAGACACGTACTGAATAAAGGTTGGTTGCTGAGACACCAGGTAATTGGTCATTGCCTCGGTAATGGAAGGATGGTTATGGCCGACATTGACACAGCCGTAACCGGACACAAAGTCCAGATATTCAGCGCCTGACGTATCAGTCAGGATCGCTCCCTGGCCTTTAACAAACACCCGCTCTAAATGATGATGTTCATAAAATCGGGCCATTTCCGGATTAATATACTGCGCAAAACGCGATCTCGTCTGGTTTAATGTCAGCTCACTCCGTTCAGCCAAAACGCCGACATTTATGTTACGCGAATGATGAAACTGCCTGACTGCCGACCAGTGCTGCTTGGTCACTTTGCGCCCAAGGCTGGCAATCGGCGTCGGAAAAAAGCCATGACGCTGAGCAATTTCACCGATTTCGAGTACGCGCTTACTGTCTAGCTCCCTACCGATAGAAAAGGCTTCAGCCCGACCTTCCAATGCCAGTATCAGGGTTTCAGCCAAACAGCCGTTCATAAACATTTTGGGGTCAAATTCAGGCTGAACGCCCCCAAATGAAACCTCTTCACTGGCAGAAATCAGCCCGCCGTCAATCAACAGCAAGTCGCTCCTGGGCGATGCCTGTTCCATCACATCACGCGGTAAAGCAACATCCACCACAACTGAGCCTGGCAGCAGCCGGGCAGGATCAATCACGCCACCTGACGAAGTAGCTGCAACATAAAAAAGCATATTCTGATAACAGGACGACAAATCATTGGTCAAGATGACTTGTCGGTGGTACTGCTCCGGCAGGTAAGCAAGCAAATGTGCCGGTGAAGATTCCCGGTGACGGTGGACCAAACGCAGTCGCACTCCATGTGGCAACAGCAAGCGTGCAATCACTAATGCAATGGAACCCGGATATCCGACAATAGCGACCTCAGCACCATCTTCACTGACCTCCAACTCTGCCAATGCATCCAATACATTTTTATAAGCGACATACGCTGTCAGAGAATTACCTGTTGTAACCGGTAGCTTTGCCCGTTTCGCTGTCTGCATGCCACGCTGCCCGACTATGCCGGTAAAGCCGCCCAGTCCGACCAACTCTGCGCCTTCCTGCTGTAACTGATGGATCCCTTCAACGACTCTGTCAGTCATCACCTGAGGCTGACTCAGCATTTCTTCAGCAGTAAGTGGCATGTAGTGAACAATACCGCTGCATTGCGCCCCCGTAGCACTAACCACCCGCTCAAATCGTGTAAAGGGAACCACATTTTCTTTCTGCCAGTTTTCAGGCGAAAAACCATAAGCCTGCTCCCGGCTCATCCGGCCAAACATATCCATCAGTTTCGCATGCCGTTTGAGCGGCACGGACGTTGGGTGGGCAATAAAACCAAATTTCACTATCAAATCCTTATGCTACGTTTATTCGATGCCATGCCGCTTCCGACAACAGGCTTAATCCATCACCGTCTGAGTTATGAGCGAGTACCACATCAATGAAATGCAGGCCGTGCTGCTTGGTTAACCGAGCCTGACATTGCTCTGGATCAAAACGCTCCCACCGCTCACGAACAATCGGAGGGCAGTCCAGAGAATACCGCCCCTCCAAACGGCCGCTCTGCGATACATCATGCGTCTGTAACAAAGAAACCTGTCTGGTATTACTGCTCGCACTGCGATTATCAAGATAGGAACGAATCATAGACAGCACCCCGTTACACAAATAGAAAACGGTAATACTGATTTGATCCCGATGAGGGTTTTGCGCAAGTGCAGCCTGTGTCTGGCGTTCTATGTCCGGCACTAATGCTCGTGCCCCGTCTCCGATAAACGCCAGAATGGGAAGTTTGGACGTTCGCGCCAGGTAAGGCAGAGCCATCAATGCATCCCCCATGAGCGCCCTGCCATACCAACCTGAAAACCCTTTATCTGTCTTCGGCAAATTACGAATCGCACTCATTCCGCAGCGACCAACATCGTACACCCCCAAGTATCGATATCCGTCCTGAACAATCTTCTGATGTAACAAGGAACCCAGGGAGGCAAAGAAAAAGTTTGGAGACATAGGAAGCTGCGACAGCCAATCCGATGGCATGGTTTCAGGTTCTGCCTGCACCCTGTCTAACTCAGACTGCCGGAAATCCAGCACCTCTGAATCAACATCCAGTCTGGTATAAACTGACTCTAAGAATGGCAGCAATGCACTGACAACACCTAGATCGGTAAAGGGCGAAATATGCTCTTGTTTCCTGTTCACCTGAACAATGTGGCACTTGTTTTTCAATTTACCGGGTGAAAGAGGAGAAGCCGCTTGATCAACTTTGCTCTTCAGAAAGAAGAGGCTTTGGGAGGCCGGGTCAGCTAATTGTTGTTCCTGATGCAGATAACGGAAGACTTTACGGTTAAAGCCGTACACAGAGAATGTTCCTACATAGTTATCTACAGGCTGCTGCTGGTAGTAATCACACACTGAACCGGGAGACACCATTGAATCGGCTAAAGCAATACCGGCCTTACGGGCAATCCGGTAGACCAAATCACGCTCATGATCGGTCAAATGACTGCATTGCCAGAGAATACGTCGCTTAGAATGATTCAACAGATTCATGACTTCTGCCAGCCGGTCCGGTTCAACGTTTGATCTTGCCACAGGCAGCAAACATTGTTCGGGGGCAGGTACTAAGCCCTCTTTCAAAACACACTCCAGCATCTGCTGGGTGGCAATCACGAATACCGGACCGGGTTGCGTCTGCTGAATACGGGCAACCTCAGCCAGTCGCTCCGCCAGCGTCGATTTATCGTTCAGGTAAACACAGGGAATTCCTTTGGCTGCCAGTGTCTCACGCCCATCATAATCGCAGTGCATTGTCCCCTGAAACGGAAACCAGCTCGTATCAGGACTGTCAGCACACAATATGATACCTGGCGCATTTGCACGTTTTAGATTGTATAAGGTCCCGCGAAATTCATCGATCATACCTGACGTAATTGCAATGACATAACCACGCTGAGACAACTGCCAGCCACAAAGTGCCGACACAGCCAGACTGTGTTCATTGGGCCCGCTTTCACATAACGTGGCAGAATTTTCGGATAACCGGAACATTGAGTCGATAAACCCAGAGATCATGGAACCTGTGTAATAGTGAAAATCCCAGCGATCCGGAAAGTTCAGTGACATAAAGCGATGGATAAATCGCGCCGTGGTAGAAACGGTTGGGGTGGCTGCCAGGGTTCTTGCCAGCAATTTATTAATATAAGCGCTGTCCAGATGATCCATCAGGGTTTTCAGAATCTGCATTTCCCAGATCAAAGGCGCTTCTTGCTGAATGCTCAAGGCCACCATACCGGGTGAACGCCCTTCAGCCATTGACAGATCCGGTAATGACAGCAGAAATGAATAAGATGAAACTCTGCCAGGGTTACACTCAAGAACCGACCAAAAGTGTTGGCATAGTGTTTGCCCACTTTCAGACGAAAGCAAAATGTCATCCGCAATGATCACATCTATCGGGGAAGAATCCGCCGCCATGAGTGCAGTCCTGGCTTCCTCTGCTGAGCAAAATTCACAGATATGAAAAGAAAACTGATGGTGTTCCTCTGCGTCTCTGAGGTAATGTTTAGCCTGACTCAACAAGTGATTAAATATTTCTTCCTGCGGCAGGTTGACCCCGGAATGCCATTTGGCAAGCTGTCCGTTTTCCGCGGCCATAGCTGAATGTAACTTGTCGATCGCATGCCGTACCCCGTTACGAACTTCGGCAGAGCGGGCTATCACACAAATCCCTATGTTTCGATGCACTTGAACTCTCCTCACTCAGATTAAAATGCACTGGCTTCCACTCTTCCCGATACAATCAGCAAAGCCTGCAATAAAAAGAAATAACCGTAAGGCATTTCTACGCTATCCTGACGGTTCGCAGCAGTGGCATAACAGCAACCAGAAAAGCGAATACCCTCTGTGTTACCGGTGACACAATCACTCGCCAGAACAGAGTCCAACATGGCAACTGCTCTGTCCTTCCATTCGCCAACGCCCCCCATCACCTGGTGCATTTTCAAATAAGCCACCACGCTAATCAGGCTTGCAGAGGCATCTGGCAATAACACACTGTCCTGAGCGGTATTGAACGGAATAGATACACCAAAACGCTGCCACCAGCGCTCGCAGCAATGCTGAGCTTTTTCCTGATAGGTTTCTGGGTCATACAATGCAGCTGTTGCCATTGCTAATACTCCCCAGCTTTGTCCTCTTGGCCATTCCCCACTGATACCTTCCGGATGCCAAGCGTTTCGAAATAAGCTATGGGTATAAAAATCACCTTTGGCTGTCATTAATTGGCTCACCATTAACTTGGTATGCGCCATAGGCATAGACTGCCAGTCAGCATGCCGGCCCATTTCAATCAGCGCCGCGCAGGGATCAATGGTTATTCTGTTATTGCCAGCCTCCCCGCCCCCCATCGCTGTTCCTAAAGGAAAGCCTTCCCAGTGTGCGAATGTTGCCGACAATTGACTCTGACACTCAGTCAACAGGGTTTCGGCCTCGCTATCATTGGTTAGCCGGGCAACCGGGCCAAAGCCATACCAAGCATTCATTGCTCTGAATACTGAGTCGGCATTCAGTCCCTGTGCTATCTGATTCCAACGGCGACGCCCCCGGTTTTGCAAGGTGTCAGAATCCGTCGCGTACCCGGCCAGCCATAAACAGCCAGACCAAAACCCTGCGATCCAAGAGCCACGGGATGACATCACCCACTCATTACCGGTTTTGCGGAAAAGTGGAAACTGCCCTTCTGATTGCAAATCAGTTGTCAGTATGTGCGCCGCCAACCCGGAGATAATTTCAGCCCTTGTCATATGAGATACTGCCATCACTGTGTGCACCCTGCTTTTGTTACCGACGCCCGTAAGCGCTTGGCTGCCCATATGCATGAAATGAGACACGCCAGCAAAAGTCCGACCCCTGCATATAAAGAACCTGCCAGCAGGACGACCCCTTGAAACAGCAGAGAGCCCGTTGCAATGCCACCGAAAAACGCCATTGACACTTTTCCTGACGCTACTGGCACTTCACCAAAACCCGGATACTTGATGATCATTGCCATGGCGACTGAGTTCGTCGCCACCAAGGTTCCGCCTATCCCTGCGACACCTGCGTAAATCATCCACAGGTGTTCGGTACCGGCACCAAAAGTAACCACCAGAGCTATAGCCGCTATGGCATACAGCACAATCAGTAAATCAGACTCGTGGCGTAACCTGCTGGCTAGCGGCGTAAGTACAAGGCGGGATAAAATACCCATCAGCCCAAACAATGTGATTAAAAATGCCGCCTGCCGGGCAGACATGCCACTTTGAGAAGCAAAAGCAGGTACCTGAGTAATGAAGGCTGCCAGTGTGATCCCTACGCTTGCCTGCATTTGCATAACATAAAGTAACCAGGCGCGGTTCGCTTCGCCTCTGGCAGGTGGCGGTGCGGCATGGACTTTGGGTTTCCAATTTCGCCCAGCGGCAAGAAATGCCATTAGCAGACACAGAGGAATAACGAAAGCAAACGCGGTACGCCATCCCCACAATGAGGCAGCCAAAGATAAAACGGAGCCGGCAGCCAGTGCCGATAGTTGAACACCGGACTGCTTCACTCCAACCATGAAAGCTTTACGCGCAGGGGGGACCTGAAGTGCAATCGCCTGATTAGTGACAGGGTTCGCCAATGCCTGCGACACACCGCATACCGCAATCGCTATTAACATCCCGAACCAATGTTCAAAGAGCACTAACGCGGCAAAAGACACCCCTGTTAACAAAAACAAAGCAGTGGCTGAGCGTCGCAATCCCCACTTCCTTACCCAGCGACCCGCCTGCGCAGACAATAGCGCGGCCACGCCAAAAGCTGCCAGTGTAAACATGCCTAACAGCTCGGCATTAATATGTTCATCAGCCAGCATTAATGGCGCAAGCGCACCACTGGCATACAAAATGAGCATGGGTAAAGCCATTGCCATTAGCAGCGTAAGCAGTAAGGTATAGTCTGTTTTCGCTTCTATCTGAGGCGCGAATTGAGCCTGAGAGGAATTGGGGGATTCACGCATATTATCTCTCCCTGCTAACCTGGGACGCTTCCGACTGTTCAGGTTGTGGCAAACTGGCTAACCACTTAGTGATAGACGGTTTATCAACTTTACCGGCCGGACTTAGCGGTAACTGACTAAAGTGACTTAAGAATTCTGGCCACTTATGTTTTTCAAGACCTTGCTGGTGTAAATACTGGGTAACGTCATTCAGAGAAAGTGGTGATGTACCCTGCTGTAATGACAGACAAATGCAAACGCGTTGACCCAGGTCATGATCAGGAACAGCGACGCAGGAAGCGCTGACAACATTCGGATGTTGTGTCATCAGTTTTTCTATCTGGGCAGGACTGATATTCACACCACCGCGAATGATCACATCTTTCTTGCGCCCCATCAGATTCAGGTAACCGTCACTGTCTATACAGCCCAGATCGCCGGTATAGACCCAGCCTTGCTGATCCCGATAAGTTTCATCCAGCACTGGCGAGTTAACATACTGCATCGGCGTAATGGGGCCACGCGCTGCAATTTCGCCGATCTCACCCTGTTCCAGCGGCTGATGGTGATCGTCAACAACCCGGATTTCACAGATTGATGGATCCGGCTTACCAACGGTTGCCGCAACCTTTTCCCTGCTATCGGTCAACGCATTAAAGCAATTCACTCCATCTGCCGAACCGTACAGGTTAATGAACTGGCAGCCAAAAGCCTCATAACACCGGTTAATCGTGGCTTCATCGATCAATGCGCCGCCGCTCACTAAGGCGACAAGATCCCTCAAATCGAGCGCAGCCAAACGATCATCGGATGCCAAGCGCTGAAACATAGTCGGCACGCCCAGAACATGAGTCGGCCTGAACATGCGAATCGCGTCAATCGCTGCATCTACGGAGAATTTAGGCAGAATAATGACAGTACCGCCAAGTAAGGCCATCACACACGAACTGGCTGTCGAACCAAAAGCCGACCCCAGAGGCATCAGGTAAAGCGGGGCGAATCGTGGTTTCCCGTCCGACAGTAATGCCATAAACCGCCCTCTGCCGCCCAACAGCGCATTGTGCGAATAAGCCACCAGTTTGGGTTCAGATTCAGTACCTGACGACACCAAAAAGCGAACAGGATCATCCGGCGACAGTGCCGGGCATTCAGGCAAAGCGCTAGCATTCAGTAAATCAGCAAAATCGCACCAGCCCTGACGCTGTTCACCTACGGTAATGAGCAAACGCAATGACAACAACAATGGCCGCAGAGTCTCCAGCATTGCGCAAACATCTTCACCTTCCGAGTGATGTTCTACGATAATAGCTCTGGCCTGGCATCGCTTGAGTATGGACTCAATATCCAGCTTGCCCCTTCCTGGCGGGATGGGACACACCACCACACCAATCGCGGCCGCGGCCATGTCAATCACCAGTGATCGCCAGCTATTGCCCAATTGGTAAACCAGCACATCTCCCTTCACCATTCCGGCCTGCGCCAATCCATTTGCGACTTTGAGACTGTGCTGATAGATCTCCTCAAATCGATGGCTTCCTTCACTGGAACACACTGCAATAGCATCCGGCTGTCGCCTGGCCTGCTGGGTGAAAGCATCAAAAACAGTGATGTCCGGATAAGCACCTTCAGCTTTCCACTGTGTACGTACTTGTGTAGGAACCAGATTGATAATGCCTGCAGAATTCATTGCGGCCTCCATAATGAGCTTAACTGGGTAAACGCCCGGGTTGTCAGGAAAGGTTCGGTTTCATTAGCAGATGAGAGGGACGCTAACTCGATGTAATCGCTATGCATCAAAGAACTGCAGTCGCAGGCATCACCTTGTAATGCCGGTTCGGTCAGCAGAGTGGCTGCACCGAGCAATGAGCTTTCGGCGTATATGCCAGATTGCCCCTTCACTCGACAGTACAACGCCATTACCGCAGCCTGAGCGGCCAGAATACCGCCAAAAACATCCGTAGCCGTAAAAAGCGTCCCTCCCGGAATACCCGAGTGCCGGCTAATCACATCGGCCAGTCCCGAATAGGCCTGAGCCATAAAGTCAGTACCGGGTATCTGGATTGTGCTGTCCATTTGCCCCCAGCCTCCTGCATAGACATACACAAGATCAGGGTTAGCTTTACTCAGTTCAGTCATGTCCAGACGGAGCTCTGCTGCCTTGCCGGGCGCCCAGTTGTGAATGAACATATCGGCATCACCAGATAATGCAGTCACCTGTGCCCGGCCCGCTTCTGACTTGATATCGACTTCAATCACCTGCTTGTTACCGTTCAGTGCCGAAAAGCGGGCCGAACAATCATCGGCAAGCGGAGGCATACCGCGTAACGGGTCTCCTCCTAACGGTTCAATGCGCGTCACACTTGCTCCAAGCGCTGCCAGAATGTAACCGGCCAGCGGCCCCTGAATCCGACGGCAGGATTCCACTATGCTGATACCTGATAAAGGAAGCCCTCCGGGCTCAGTACTGAAAGGCAGAGGACAAACAGAATCAGACTGCTGAAACATGAAATGCCATGGCCCCTGAGACAACAGGGCCTCGACATCGTCATCCTCTCTCCGCGCTTGCAAAGAGCGCACTGCCGTAATTGCAACTCCCTCTTTTATTGCTACTTTTTCCAAATCACTAAAATCGTGTTCAGCTAACAGTGATGGCATCGCCGGAGGTAACGGGGCAATAGCCTTGGCATAGCGCTGCATAAACGCATGCCAACCTTGGCTGACATCTTTCGGAGCCGCGCCCAGGGACAGCCAGAATGCCTGCCAACGCTGCGGTGACAAGGATTCCAGCTCAAACAAAACACCGTCTTTAGATGTGAACGGTGGTCGAACAGAGGGATCCGACTGGCCACTGGAAAAACACTCGGGATCAGAGGCTGTTGTAGCCCCGGCCATATATTGTCCTACCGCTAACAGGCCTGCTTGTCGCAAATCAAAAACAGTTTGATCGCAAGTCATCCCACGATGCTTCCCGGTCAGGCCAGCAAATAATTGCTGCACAACCAGAGATGCACCCGCGATGGAAATATAATCGACCCCTAACGTCACCTGACGATCCAGAGAGCGTGAATGAACCGAAGCCAAACCGGTTAATACCTGTAACGCCCCCTCACCACACACCTCACCGTCTACAATCGGCGTTGTAACCATAACAGTGAATGCAATGCCATCCTGCTCACTCAGTGCCAGATGCAATTCATTCGGGGCCGTTTCGTTATTTCGATCCTCGAACCGAATTCCCAGCTTCACCGCCTGAGAATAAAGTGCCTGAATAAAAGGGGAAAATGCGTCACTGGCCTGACTGAAATTACCCGTCAGGTTTAACGATTGAAAATATGCTGATTTCGACATGACTTTTCACTCTGCATTATTGAAGACTGATTAAAAGCCCGGAACATTAACCGCCAGCGACGGCTGGAAGAATAGTAATGGCATCACCGGCCGAGACAGCAGTATTCAGCCCTTCACCAAAACGAATATCCTCATCATTGACATATAAATTAATGAAGCCATGGACTTGCTCATTTTCAACTAAACGAGCTTTAATGCCGGGAAAGTCGACGTCCAGATTTTCGATCACTGTTTTAACGCTGTTACCTGACGATGTGACGGTTTTCTGATCATTTGTCAAAACGCGAAGAATAGTTGGAATATGAATAGTGACAGACATGAGTTTTCCTTATTGAATAATCTTAATGTTTTCTTCAACCGGACGTCCTTCCAGATACCTGAAACTTCGGACTTCCAGATACGAATCAGGGGAGGTCGAAACAATGACATGGTGAGTATGTGGCGTAAGAGAAAAGGCCAAATCTTCACGGCTGGGATAGGCCCGCGAGCCTGAGTGAGAGTGATACAGCACAATAGGCTCACTACCTTCCTCTTCCATCTGACGCCAGACCTGAAGCTGTTGTTTAGAATCAAAGCGGAAATACACTTCAGATTCAGCGATATTGCGCATAGGGATGACCGCCGATGGGATATCGCTGCCTGCCGGACCAACGATTAACCCGCAGGCCTCGAGAGGATGCTCCTGCCGCGCATGTGCAACGATGGCGTCAATTTGAGACTGAGTCAGTACTAACATCCAGATATCCTCAGTAACTTGCCATATTTGGATCAACCTGCTGAATCCAATTCAGAATGCCGCCTTCGAGGTTTTTCAGATCCTCAAAGCCTTGTTCTTGTAATGCCAGCAGCGCTTTACGTGAACGTCCACCCATCTTGCAGTACAGGATCACCGGCAGCTGTCGATCGAGCTGGGATAAGCCTTTACCGCTGATGATGTCTCGTTGGGGAATACTGACAGAACCCGGTATATGGCAAATTTCGCGCTCACCCGGCTCCCGGACGTCAACCAGCTGAAAGGTCGCTTTCTGCTCAAGAATACGCGCTAAATCTAACGGCGCTATTTGCGGAACAGCGACATCAGAAACTGTGTTATTCAAGCCGCACAGCATCTGATAATCACTCAGAGCATGAATGGGCTTACGATTAGGTGCTTTGCGCAATGGCAGGGTGCGATAGGTCATGTCCAACGCATCATAAACCATCAGGCGACCAAGCAGACTGGTACCTGCTCCTGTGATCAGTTTGATGGCTTCCGTTGCCATGACACTACCAATTGCCGCACAAAGCACGCCAAGTACACCTCCCTCAGAACAAGACGGCGCATGTTCAGGTGGCGGTGGTGCAGGATACAGATCGCGATAATTCAGCCCCTGCCCTTCAGGCGCGTCTTCCCAAAAAACCGATGCCTGACCTTCAAACCGAAAAATGGATCCCCACACATAAGGTTTCTTTGCTAATACGCAAGCATCATTCACTAAATAACGGGTTGAAAAATTATCTGTGCCATCCAGAATCAAATCATACTGACTAATAATCAACAGAGCATTTTCCGGTTCCAGTCGCTCATAGTGACAAATCACTTCAATGAATGGGTTAATATTTTCAACCGCATTTCGTGCACTGTCCGCTTTATTCTTACCTACATCAGAAATACCGTGAATAATTTGTCGCTGCAGGTTTGATTCTTCAACATCATCAAAATCAATAATACCCAAGGTTCCAACCCCAGCGGCGGCCAAATAAAGCAACGCAGGAGAACCAAGTCCACCGGCTCCAATCACCAGCACTTTGGCATTCTTTAGCCGACACTGACCGATATATCCAATATCTGGTAACAATAAATGACGACTATATCTCTCTTTTTCTTCTCTCAACAGATTTGGAGCAGGTTCTACTATTGGTAATAGTTTCATATCTAACCCTCTGAAATTTTCCGGCCTTTACTTTTGAAGACCAACTCATTTTCACTTTGTATTAAAGAGAAGAAGGGAAATAAAAAATATCAAACGGCGAGCTTTTTTCTATCAAATGACGAACACCCGCTTATTTGTTCGCAATTTGATATCGGTTTGTTCTGCATTTTATATCGCAAATAGTTACAGCCCCTATAGTGATGCAAGTATTTCGTTGCGGAGAAAAATAATGAAACGGCATCACATCATCGGGCTAGGGGTATTGCCAGTCACCTGTCTCAATGCTCAAGATCAAATCCCCCACACAGCACCTGATGACATTATTGTCGTTGAAGCAAAATACTGGCCAGAATCCGGACAGGATATACCCGCCACGCGCCACTTTATTCCGTCAGAAAGTATTGCCACACCTGCCCAGGAAAATATAGAGCGCCTCAGCCAGTATGCTGCCAATACCATTGTCGAGAATTCTTCCGTCCAGCCCAGGGTTGTCATCCGCGGTCAGTCATCACTGGATACGGGTTTGAGCAGCCCTGTAGGTTATATGATTGACGATGTATCTTTGCCTCTGGGTATCCGGCAAGCCCCGGATTTGCTGGGTATCGACTATATTGACCTCATCAAAGGCGCTCAGGGCAGTTATTACGGCAGAAATTCTGAATCCGGAGTAATCAAAGTACATAGCCTCACTCCCGGTCGCGAGATGTCCGGCTGGGGAGCATACAGCTATCTTCAGTCTAAAGGAGGCGAAAGCAGTGCGCCTGGCCATCAGATTGAAGCTGGTATCCAAGGAGGCTCAGAAACGATTGCAGGAATACTGGCAGTCCGTTCACTAGATGCAGAAAGCCCCTACTATAACCAGTTCAGACAATCCAGTAATGAGAACGAATTAACTCGCCTCCATGTAATGGCAGGAATGACTTACGCACCCAATGCACAAACGGCCATACAAGTGCGCAGCCGGTGGCAAGACAGTGATGATGGCAGAGCCACAATGCGTTATCTGACAGGCCCGCTGGCAACCGAGCGATTCGTCGTAAATCAAAATACGCTCTCAGATGAAAACGAAACCACATCCGTGCATTCACTGCGTATCGACCACGATTTCGGCCCAATGGCGCTAACGGCTATCACCGGTTATACCGATTATTTGCAAGATTTCATTATTGATCCGGACACAGGCCCCGCACCGATAGCCGCCACGACCTCATACCTTCACGACATTTCTGTTTCTCAGGAGATCCGCATTGCCGGCACTCAGGCTTCTGGCTTGCAGTGGGCAGCGGGAACCTACTTATTTCAGCAGGACACACACGTTGATTTCACTATGGGCTTTTCAGGTCTTGCCCGTGATACCTTAATCGAACATAGAGGGATCGCTGGTTTTGGTCATCTGCAAATACCGCTCACGCCTGCACTCAGCTTGACTGCAGGTTTGCGGGTAGAGCATTCAGAGCAGGAAGGCGCAATGTCAGGCGTTAGCCCGCAAAATGTAACTCAGACGCTGGACGATACACAGTGGTTACCCAATCTGATCAGCCATTACCGGTTTTCGCCACAACAACTGGCCTATCTCAGCTGGTCCACCGGCTATCTGCCCGGCGGGTTTAATTACAGCTCTGCTCTGTCAGATGACAATTTCACCTATGATGCGGAATACACCAACAGCTTTGAAGCTGGCTATCAGAGTGACTGGCTAGATCACGACCTGCACATAGAAGCTGCCCTCTTCTATAACCAGATCCGAGATAAACAGATGCTCGACATTTTGCCTGGCATGGTTCAGAAAATGACAAATGCCGCTGAAGCGGATATTTATGGTTTAGAAATGCTGGCTGACTGGCAGTTCAACTCGCTCTGGTCCGTCAGAACACAAGTCGGCCTGCAGCATGGTGAAGGCCAGCAAACCAGTAATAATGCTTCAGGGCAGACAACAAACGACCTGCCATACACACCCGATTACACTTGGTCTGTCGGCCTCAGGTATTCGCCGTTACCCACGCTGGATACTGAGCTTGCGGTCAGGGGCAGCGACACCTATTTCTTCGACAGCCAAAACACCCTCAAACAGGATGCTTATGAAGTGGTCGACTTCAGTGCCACCTATCTGTTGAGTCCGGTTACGCTGACCTTTGCTGTCAATAACCTCTTTGATGAGGAAATCTTCAGCCGCGCTGTCAACACACCTGCGGGCGCCATTGTCGAAGACACTCAGCCGCGTACATTTTCAATTACCGCTAACTATCAATGGTGAGCCAGTCATGATGACTTCACTTTGCGGCACCCCAGAGCAGCATGCACTATTTTCATCCCTGTTAGGGCCTGTACGCTGGCAGGTGCTGGAGTTTGCTTTTTCACACCGCTTATTTGACCATTTTGAACAAAGCAATTCTGTTGAAATCGTCGCGCAGCAACGCCACTGGGATCCTGAGCGGCTTGAATTGTTACTGAACGCCTTAGTTGCCATGGAGTTGGTGAGTAAATCTGCTTGCGGTTACAGGTTAAATACGCAATATCGCCCCTATCTGCTCAGTCATTCTGCACAGTACCTTGGCGACACCCTCACTCACCTTGCCCGCGTGAAGTCAATCTCACCTGCCACTATTAATGATTTACTCCAATTCCCGCACCGGTCTGCTACAGAACTGAACATGCGAAATACGCAGTTCTGGCAGCAGGCGACTACCGGTTTACAAGCTTTCCAGCGCAGTGTTCGCAACCCGATCCTTCTTCCTGTTTTGAGCACACTGCAAGGCTGGGATACAGGCTTAACAATTCTGGATTTAGGTGCAGGGTCTATCCAGCTCGCTGAAGATATTCTGAACTGTTCTCCACAATGTGAAATCACAATCTTTGATCTGCCACCTTGCTGTGAGCTCCTTCAGCAACAGGTCTTGCCAGAAAGTAAGCTGGCCTCTGCAATCAGATTTCTGCCAGGGGACATGAATGAGGCTAACTTCGGAGTGGGTTATCAACTCATTATCGCCGCCATGTCCCTCTACTTTGCCAACGATCTCAACCAGTGCATTAACCAGCTTTGGCAGGCTCTGGAGCCAGGCGGAACTTTCATCAGCTTTCATGAGTCGCTCAATACGGCGCGCACACAGCCCGCTTTTCACATACTGGGGCGCTTACCTGCCGAACTAGCCAATGGGCCACTTTCACTAGAGGCCGGGCAAGTTGAAGCCGCACTGGAAGCCAATACACCAGCAAACCTGCGATCTCTTCCACTACAAACACCTTTTGGTGAAATGACTTTGATCATTGCAGAAAAATCCATCAACGCATAATTAGAGAGGGTAAACATGTTATTAAATAAAGACTATCTTCGTCAGTCTGTGATTGGAGATCAATGGCCGGTACACACTCCTTTCGGCATCAAACCCCTTGTGTACGCCGATCACACAGCCTCTGGCCGTAGTCTGTCTTTAATTGAGCAATTTATTCAGGATCAAGTGATGCCATTTTATGGCAACACCCATACTGAAACCTCGCTTACTGGCAGGCAGACCACCTTCCTGCGCGAGCAAAGCCGGCGTATTATCCGTAAAGCCTTAAATGCTTCTGAAGAACAGCACGTGATTTTCACAGGGTCTGGTGCCACCAGCGCCATCAATCGCTTTATACACCTGCTGGATTTACCTCGGTATCAAGAACATAAACCTGTTGTGTTTATTGGCGGGTATGAGCATCACTCTAACGATCTTCCCTGGCGTGAAGCGAATGTCAAACTGGTACGCATACCGCTAAATGCAGCAGGCGCTCTCGATCTGGATGCATTACGTGAGCAACTTACCTGTCACCAGTCGTCTCCGCTATTAATCGGTTCATTCTCTGCAGCATCCAATGTCACCGGAATAAAAACCGATGTAAAAGCAGTAACGGCATTACTCAAATCATTCGGTGCTCTGGCTTGCTGGGATTTCGCAGCCGCTGCACCTTATGTGCCCATCGATATGCAAGCTGTTCCTATGGATGCTGTTTTTATCTCTCCTCATAAGTTTTTGGGTGGCCCGGGCACCCCGGGATTACTGGTCGTTCGTCGAGGCTGCTTTCAACAACGGCTTCCGGGGCTGAATGGCGGTGGTACGGTTTCTTATGTTAATGCAGACATGCACCATTATGTTGAGGACATTGAACGACGGGAAGAAGGCGGAACACCGGCAATTATTGAATCCATCCGTGCTGGCCTGGTCTTCAAAATCCAGCAACAAATCGGGCTGGACTACATTGAACAGAGAGAAAAAGAATTGGTCGAACAGGCATTTACCTGTTGGGCATCTATCCCGAAGCTAGACATGCTTGGCAGCCAATCATTAGAACGTCTCGCTATCTTTTCCTTTAACATCAAACAGATGCATTATGGTGTCGTTGTAGCCATGCTCAATGACTTATTTGGCATCCAGGCTCGTGGTGGGTGTTCTTGTGCTGGCCCATACGCGCATCACCTCTTGGGCATTTCATCTTCTGAAGCTGAGCAAAACCGACAGAAACTACAATCTGGAGACACTCAAAGCCGACCCGGGTGGGTGAGGTTAAACTTACACTATTTGTTTGATCAAAAAACCGTCGACTATATCCTTGAGGCCGTGTCAGTTATCGCGAACCAAGGCCACTTACTCCTGCCCTATTATCATTACCACCAAGATAAAGGTGTCTGGCTTTATCAGCATCATCAGCCTCAGCTGACAGCTTCACTGGATCATTTCGACACTTATTCGGATAACAGCTTCAGCCCACCCGAATCAATGAGCGATGCCATGAGCAATGCTAAGTCACTGTTTGAGCAACTGCGTAATACCCCCGCCCACCGTCTGCACAGTAATGATGCAACTGTACCTTAGCAGTCCGATTCAACAGGCAGTATTTCCGGGTGAGAACGCTCTCACCCCATGACTATGCCCGCGACACCAAATGATAAGACTGGATAGAGTCAGATTGATATGAATCACAAGGCACAATAACTAAGTCCGGGCCGTAGTGCGATTTCATCCTGCGTTTGGGCTGTGTTCAAAAACCCGTATATAGTTATTCCAATAAGGGATGGCCGTTGCCGGGAATGGTAAGATGATCAATGTTCAAATTTGCCTTTTTGCATACAACCTGGAGGAAAGCATTGCCAGCTGTATTGAAAGCGTCATGGAAAACTGCGGCAGTTATCAGTATGAACTGTTTGTCATGATAAACGGCTGTACCGATCAGACATATGACATTGTGTCTGGTATCGCTGATACAAACTCCAATCTTCACCCGGTTTTGATTGAGATAGGTGACAAGTCAAACGCCTGGAATACGTTTATTTATCAATATTATGATGGCCATTCAGTCGCCGTTTTTGCCGATGGCGATCTGACATTTGGTAACAACGCCTTCAAACATATTGTTGACTGCCACATCTCACAGCCACACTACAATGCCATTACAGGCTTTCCTTATGATCAGGGAAGAAGCAGTAAGCAGATGCAAAACAGAATGCAGCAGAATCATGACCTGGCTGGTGGTTTATACCTGCTTTCCCCTTTATTTATTTGGGCATTAACAAACAGCCACGTCAAATTGCCCGTCGGATTGATCGGTGACGACAGCATGCTGGGATTTCTCTCAGCAACCAATATTTGCAGCGGTACTGATTTACCCAAACAACGCATTGGTGTGTGCGTCAAAGCCGTGTTCATCTACTCCCACCTCAGCCCGTTACGCTGGCAAGACTACAAGCTTTATTTCAGACGCCGGGTTCGCTACTCGCTGCGTTACTTTCAACAACTCAGTATTGTCAGTGATCTCAAACAGCAGGGTATTTCCGCCATGCCGGCAGTCGCCATTCATGGCACGTCTGCATCCCTGCATCAGGTTCGCTGGCGAAGCAGTAATCTGATTTTTGACCTGATATCAAAATGGATGATCGACAGACAAAAAATGCGATTACACCCTGAGTCAGATAATACCAGCAAGTCTCTCAGCTAGCCGTCGGTTTACCGCGCAACGAACTGCCGGCCAGCTTCTGCACCATCCGCTCACAGTCCATATTCCATATTCCATATCTATGCTTCTCAGTGATGAACCACTATCACTCTCTTGTCGCATTGCAGCCCCTGACATGCTGTCAGAGTCAGCTCTCCCTGATGGTGCGTAAGATCGATCTGACGGCCATTAAACGGCTGGTGATTGACATACCAGAATACCTCAGACGGTTTTTTGTTACTTTTCAGTGCAATCGAGTCTATTTGTGACAGGTAATAGTGCTGGCCATTGTTGACAGACAAAATCCGGATCCCCGCCTCTGGCTGCTTCTGCTCAGATGACGCTTGTTCAGAGAGCCCCTGACTCATCATATGCTGCTGTTGCAGCCATACACTCAGCGCCTCGGGCCATCTATCCGTCACCACAAAGTCACCATCACTTTCCAGAGTAGGCGGCGTCAGACCATTACGGGTATAGGCATATTTCTGATACGCGCAGCTGGCGTCCGCTGATACTGATTTGGCCCGGCCTCCGGGCCAGCAGATCAACTGGCGCTTCACCGTTGCCGGCTGGTGTACCCGACTGGCGTCCTCGGGTAACTGATCAAATACATCAAACATAATCGGTGCTGCCTGAGTTGCGCCGAGATAACCGACAACAGGCGATGAATCCGGGCGGCCGACCCACACCGCCACTGTGTAATCGGCGCTGACGCCGACCGACCAGAAATCGCGGTATCCATAACTTGTGCCTGTTTTCCAGGCAACTTCACGACGCACCCGCGGTACCACCCGGTCCGACGCGCTGATCGCACTCAGGGTGTTAAATACCATCCAGCTGCTTTCAGCACTGAGGAGCGTTTTCTCAGTTTCTGGCGCTCTCTGCTGATCTCTCACCATATTCAGCGTTCTGAACTTCCCCTCTGTGGCCAGAGAACGATACATTTCAGCCAGTGTCAGCAGGTTGGTTCCCGTCCCGCCTAATCCAACCGTCAGGTTGGCCTGATGGTGTTGTAACTGCACCCCCACCTGACGTAAGCCCTGCTCGAAAACAGCAGGCGTCAGCGCATTAAATACCTGAATCAAAGGTACATTCAGCGATTGTTTCAGCGCCTCACTCACACTGATGGCGCCCTGAAACCGCTCATTCAAATTCTGCGGCTTGTAATCAGAAAAACGGGTTGGGATATCACTCAGCAGACTTTCGGTATGAATAACGCCGCGATCTATCGCCATACCATAGATAAAGGGCTTGAGTGTGGAACCTGGAGACCGGACAGCCTGAATCATGTCGACATGGGCAAAGCGGCTATTATCCTGAAAATCCACCGAGCCCTGATACGCGAGCACATTGGCTGTTTGGTTATCCACCACCAATACAGCCGCGGAGGAATGCTCAGGCAACTGGCGCTTCACTTTGGTCAGTAAGCGGGCGACCCGCTGTTGAATAACACCGTCCAGCGTTGTCTGGATAATATGCCTGTCCGGATACTGCTCCCTGAGCATACGACTGAGCAAAGGGGCCAGCGTTGTGTTGTGCGTACGTCTCAGTTCAACCGCTTCCTGTTTTAAATGCTGTGTCGCCTTATCACTTAGCAATCCGCTGCCGTGCAGACGATCCAACACTTTATTTCGCATGGATTGCGCTGTGTCCGGGTATCGGTCAGGCCGGTACAGCGACGGCTTTTGCGGCAAGACCACCAGTAAAGCGGCTTCGTTCTTCGTCAGGTGCCCGGCCGTAGTATTGAAATACCGCCGGGAGGCGGCCTCAACACCGGCGATATTGCCGCCAAAAGGCGCCAGGTTCAGGTAAAAAGTGAGTATCTCGTCTTTACTGTAATACCACTCAAGCTGTAAAGCCCGCCAGAGCTGTTTCAGCTTGCCGGTAATCGATCGTGCATGAGGATCAATCAACCTGGCCACTTGCATGGTCAGCGTGGATCCGCCAGACACAACGTAACCATTGCTGGCCCACTGCCAGGCGGCCCGGACAACGGACACAGGGTTAACACCCGGATGCCAGTAAAACCAGCGATCTTCATAATTGAGCAGTGCCTGAATATAGAAAGGATCAACATCAGCCAGTGTGACGTTGTAACGATGGACGCCCTGCCGATCTCCAAATGAGCGCAGTATCTCGCCATCCCTGCTAACGACGACTGTCGCAGGGCCATCCGGGTACAGAGGAGGCAAAGGCCACAAACTGTTCAGCACAAATACTGCCAGCCAAAAGAAAACGAGCAACCCTGCCATTTTCACTGGCAGAGTGGCTCGCAAATTGAGCAATAATCGTTTCATCAGAAATGATTACTCTGGATCATCACGGCTATTTTTCCACCGTCATGGTTTGCGGCTTCTGCCAGTACGCCAGATGTTTTTCCGGACGATACATTGACTCGATAAAGACAGGCGGTACCGCGAACGTGCCCGGTACTTCTGCACGCAGAATATACCCATAACGGGATTGCTGGCCTTTGCGCATTTCATCGGACAGCACAAAACGATCATTGCGGTATTCCTGATGATCGGCAGTCTTGAGCTCAATACCTGCCGGTAATACCCGTTCGAGCGGCAAGCCTTGATTCAGGGCCGGGTTTTCCAGCACAAAACCGGCAGGAATCTTATCAACCAGTAAGGCATCATTCACGCGCTCGTTCAATGCGACAGTGAGTACCACAACAACCCGGTCTCCCACTTTCACACGGTTAGACGCCAGAGGTTCGCCCTTCATGGTATAGAGTTTGCGCTCTACCTGTTCGGCATCCAAGGTATTAAAGCGGTTAGCCTCATTGGCAATCCCGCGATTTAACATCTGGTAGCCTTGCGCCAGCACTTTGACATACACAGGTTTGTCATCCAGATTCTGGATTGTCATCTCACTCGCTAATGGCTGACTGAACATCCCTGTCTGGCTCACCGGATTACCGCTGAAGGACAGATTGAAAATCTGATCGCGGTTTGCCGCGTTGGTCAGGGCAGATGCCTGCACCAGCGCGGCACGTTCCTGCGTGCTCATCCAAGATGTGTTTGCCAGATCGATCAACTGCTCCAGATACTTTGTCTGCAGCTCTTGTGCCATTTCTTTGAGAGAATTATCACCCGCCATCTCCTGCAACACAGTCACCGATTTTGCGACATCGCGCAGGTTCGAGCCGTAATCGCCGAAATACCTGTGCCTGCGGTTGTAATCCCTGATGTCATCGAGCATGTCTTCCGCATCATCACTGGCACCTACGTTGGCATAACTGGCCGCCATATGCAGATAACTGAGCTGGGTTGGCAGGGTCGTCAACTTCATGCTGTCGAGATCACTCCACTTCAGCTTGCCCTGCTTGCTCATCAGGTAGGCAGCGTAGGCACGCGCCACTTTGGCTGATTCCATGTCATAGGCCAGATTACTGGTCAGTGATTCATTACGCACATACGCCATCAAGCGATTGGTGGCTTTAGTCAGCATGGAAGCCGGTACCACCCCAGGGAACCGTTTGTCAGCCGCGAGCAGAAAATCGGTCACATAGCCGCTGAGCCAGGGATTTTCCCGCCCACTGCTGTCCCACAATGAGAAACCGCCACTATTTTTCTGCATGGTTTTCAGCCGCAGCACGGCTTTTTCGATCAGCTGTTTGTCTGTCGATGGCGTATCGTCTCCGTCATCATCACTGTAATGACGAGTCTGATGGGCCTGGGCTTTGAAACGCTGCAGTTCTGGCTCATCCAGCAGAAATGGCCAGGCTTTACTGGTTGTCTGTTCGGCACAACCGTACGGATACCGGAACAGTCCTCGCGCATGCTCCTCGGTATTGAGCACAGGTGTCCGGCTGAAATAAGCATGTCCCATGCTGCCACGCACCACATCCAGGCCAGACCAAAGCTGCTCGCTGACATTGTATGTCTCTTTCGAATCCAGCAGCACCGACTGCGACTGCGTCACCCAGGGCATGACCGGGCGAACCGGGATCCCCCACGAGCGTTCAATCGATATCTCCTGGTTGTTCACACTCAGCGTCAGCGAAGCACGGTCAGTGATAGTGGTATCTGACACACCAAAACGATAACTCTGGCTCCAGTGTTCACCATCTTTCAGCACCAGTTCAGTCGCTGGCTGCTGGTTGAAGTTAAGTGTTTCGGATCCCGCAATCGCCACCGCCAGAGTCTGAGTGTGACCACTCACATTGTGAAGATCGACAGTGACACTTGATTGGTCGCCAGGCACCAGAAAGCGCGGCACACTCAGTTCAGCCACCACAGGGGCGCTGATGGGTTTATCCAGCACCGCTTGCCCGACTTGCGAACCGTTAAAGACGGTCGCCACAATCTGAGCTTCACCGTTGTAGTCCGGGATGGCCATGTCAACCACAGCTTTGCCGTCCACCAGTTTGATCGGTCTGGTCATCAGAATGATGGACTTACTTTCAACCAGGCCGTCATTTTTGTTATCGGTGTCTTCGTTGGCATCACTGCCAAACCGCGACTGAGCAAACGGATCAGGCCGCTGATCGTACAAGCGCGAATACATATCGATGACATCCGCACTGTATCGGCGCTGGCCAAAGAAATAATCATGCGGATTAACCGGCTTGAACCGACTCAGATTGATGATCCCTTTATCAACCATAGACAGGGTGATCCAGGTATCACCGCCCTGCCGGGCATCAATGTTATCGACAGTCACCGGGACAGAAAGCGTTTCTGAGGGTTTGATCAAATCCGGCAGATCCAGCGCAACATTCAGTTTTCTGTTACTGCGATCCAATTTAAGCGGTTTGATACCAAAGTAGCGCTTGGGTGTCTGTCCGTCTATTCCAGTCAGTGTGGTGGTCAGGAACACATCGTGGCGGGCCAGTGATGCCGGAACCGGTACAGTTACATCAATCATACCGGCCTGTACAGGATAGCTTTCCGACCAGACAAGCTGATCCGCTTCCAGTGTCACCAGCAGGCTTCCGGACAGAGGCGCAGTCACTGTGACTGTGGCTTGCTCACCGGCGACATACGCCGGTTTATCCGTTTGAATCACCAAATGATCCGGTTTGGCTTTCAGCTGTTCATTACCCTGATACCAACCGGCATAAAAGCTGTAGCTGGATGACACACCGGTCGACACATCAGTCACCGTCAGCAGATAGTCGCCCCACTTGGTGGAAAACGCCAAGCTTTCCGGCTGCT
The DNA here is from genome assembly GCF_030547675.1 of Photobacterium sp. 2_MG-2023. Classification (NCBI taxonomy): domain Bacteria; kingdom Pseudomonadati; phylum Pseudomonadota; class Gammaproteobacteria; order Vibrionales; family Vibrionaceae; genus Photobacterium; species Photobacterium sp. 2_MG-2023. Next base: position 8,585 of record NZ_JAUOQQ010000017.1, on the reverse strand, counting down.
GGCCGACTTTGATTTTCTGGCTTGATAAACGCTTCCAGCGTTCCTGTTTTTTACGTTTCCAGCCAATGCCTTCTTCGTAAACCCAGTAATACGGCCCCTGATCATAATCCATGGTGATTTCCAATTCACCGCTGGTGAGAGACTGTCCATCAGCACTGAGCAGTGCAAGCTTGAACAAGGCATCGGTATTGTATGGTACAGAGACAAATTCAGGTTTAATGCCGGGAACCGGCTGATTTTTCCATGTCACGTAATTGAGCTTACGCTGTACCGCTGCACCGCCCGACTCCAGCAAACTGAAATTTGCCACGGTTTTTACCGGACTTTTTATCTGTTCCGGATCAGGCGTAGGGAGATTAACGGTTAACCGTCCTTCTTCCGACAGGGCGACTTCTTTCAGCTCCTGATAATTGGAATCCAGCGTGAAAGGCACGCCGACAGCATAATCTTCAAACTTGCCCGGAATATGAGTGACGGGGGCATAAGTCACCGCTGATTTCACTTTATTGCCAGCCGCCGGGCTGCCAAAAAGATAGCGGCCATTCAGTTCGACCTTATTCGTCTGGCCCGCGAACACAAATGGCGCGGCGTTTTGAAATGTCAGATCCATACGCTCAGGTACAAATTCTTCGAGCTGAAATGACAATTCGCTTATCGGGTCTGGCGCGGTCGGATCTAAACGGACTTCGATACGGTATCGCCCGGTTTTCCAATTCGTCTCGGTCTCAAGCTGACGAAAATAATAACCCTCGGCCTGAGGCTGTAACTGCTCCTTCAAGATTTCCTCATTCCATGGATTCACCACAGACAAGGAGACAGGTCGCTGAGATAAGGTCCTGCCGTCTTTATCGCGCAGAAGAATGTTTACCGGTAAGGCCTCACCGGGTTTCACCAAATCACGGTTACTGTAGATATAGGCTTCTGTCGCCTGATATTTTCGACCGCCAACGGCACTGTCCGACAAATCCAGCGGCGCTTCACGCATAGGCAGAATCGCCATTTCTTCTTTAGCGACACCGCTATCATTGCGGCTTGTCATCCGGGCGATAACAATATCTTTACGCTGAGTCCGGATATCAAAACGGGCAACCCCGTGCAGGTCAACAGGCTGACTGTCGAGTAAGGCGTTATCGCGGTAAATCTCTACCACACCTTGTGTCAAAGCGTCGCCCGTCGAGAGCCTCGCCAGACTGAATACAGCCTGGCGGGTATTGATTCTGGCCTGAATACCGACATCGGTGAGCAGCATATGCTTGGCTTTCACGCGGTAAAACGTACCAGGCGCTTTAATCACCACTATGTACAAGCCCGCATCCAGGAAATGCGGAATCGGCAGTCGGGCTGAGGTCTGGACGTCTTTCTCGCTGGGCGGCAGTGTATAGCGGTCTGAAAACACGCTTTTATAAGCATGCTTGATATTGTCCAGGTCATAGCTGGATAATTGGTCCTGAAGATAATGCCTGTTCAGCAGTTGCCCTGGCTCAGTCACCTGTAATATCTCGACATCGACATGGTCAAGATTGATAAAGTTAACAGGGATCGATTGCTGGTTAGACTGCGGAACCAGTGGTCCGCTGCCGACAAATAAAACTTCCGGTGTTTGCTGTGATTTTTCTTGATCCGCTTCCGCATAACTGAATAACGAAAACAGCGACAGACACAACAACAGCAAACATTGCCGCCATTGCGCCAAATTAATTGATATAACCATAAAGTATTATTCTGCCCTTACCAACTAGAGTCGTAAAATATTGCTTTTATGTTCACTATGCGCATTATTCTATCCCGACCTGAATATAAAATGCTGCGATTAAGAATAAAAACGACCACTGGCCCGCAAATACAAAGCAGGCCATTAGAAATCAGTTATGAAGATCGAAAAAAACGCTGGCACTGAGACCAACGTCTTTCGCTGTTTATGAACATGACCGCCATTTCAGCCCGGCCTGATGCACCATGTCATCAAGATCATTCAGCACAACCGTCGCGTGAGGGTGAATGTCATGGAAAAGCACTATCCCCTTTCGCCATAACAACATCAATGTCATGACACGATCAGCAACCTGCCGTGATGACAGACGGGCATTCCAGTCCTGGCTATCAATAGTCCACAGATAAACAGGTTTGCCCTGACGTTGTAACCACTGTGACAGCGCCAGGCTTCGCATACCATAAGGCGGGCGGAAAGGGGTGTCTGAAGGCAGGGAAGCAAATTGCGCCATTACCTGATCCGTGCTGGTAATGGAGTCTTTCGATTTATCCAGCGCCTTATGCGCATGATGTCGCCATCCGTGGGACCCAAGGCACTGAGACTGATACCAGTTCTTATGTTCAGCCGGAACCAGCTTACTACCCAGCACAAAAAAGTACGCCTGGATGCCTCTGTAATTCAGCTGATTAATCAGTGTATGGGTACGAGTGGGATGCGGGCCGTCATCGTAGGTCAGCAGAAACTCGCCGTCGTCAAAACGTTCACCCGTTACCTCAGTGTCGTTAAAAGTCAGAATCTCACTGCTTATCCGGGGAAACAGCGCCGCTAAACGTACCTGCTCAAACAAATAATAGTGGTAAAACTGCTCACTGGATTCACGCCATTTACTGTCAAAAGCAGGCAGGCGTTCGCGCGCGATCCTGACCAGATCGTCCCACTGCTTCACAGACTGATTGTGAGAAGCAAAACGATACCCTTCCAGCATTCGCTGCTGCGTTTTGCTACGCCATGTCACAACAGAGTCAACACTCACCTGCTTCACACCGGTAAAACGAGAGATGTCCTCTGCGCTTGCCAGCGGTACTTTCGCCATAACATGGACAAACTGCAGTATTTCTGCGGCAGAAGCCCGATCAAAAGTCATCTGCGAATCAATGATCTCCGGCCACAGTGCCCTGTTAATTGAGGCGACTTTGTCTGGCCCAGCAGCATAAAGCAAACCCGGCCATAAACAGACCAGCAACATCAAGCGAATGATTTTCATAAGATATCCGACCTAATTCACCATGACGACTTGCGCCGAAAAGCAGATCTGGACACATCGGCCAGAAAGCTAATCCCAAGCAACTTCAGGTCGTTGGGTCTACTGGTATAAGCGACATAAGCATGCAGACACTTAAGGGTTTCCTCAATCAATGCGAGAAATTGTTCACGACTCAGTTCAGGCAACGCTGTTTAAGTGCTTCAAAAACTTCACGGCTTATACTTTGCCGGGTCATCCCGGAAGTACCAGTATTTCGCTCGTAATCAAATGTCACATGCTGCAAACTGACACCTTTCGTCAGAATCTGAATTTCATACTGAGTATTGCTGATACGGCGCAGACCGCACACCAGTTTTCGCCGCGGGTTCAAGTGTAATCCATTCATTTTCCAGTCCGCTTCCTGAGAAAACAGCCGCGCTTTCGGATGATATAAAAACACTTCAGATAACTGATTGGCTCCCAGATTATCGTCAATCACCAAATCAGGATGCCCGTCAAAGTTGATATCCAAAAAGCGGGCACTATAATCCAGATACTCAATTTCGTGGGGCACCGGGATGGATTGCATCCGCCCATCAGCAAACTGAACGCTGACCGCATGATCACCAATCTCGACCGACCTCACCAAAGCCACCGGATTTTCCCCGGCGGTGGTTTCAGACCAGACAGAAGCACTGAGCATCAAGCTCAGCACAATAAGTAAAGACTTCATTTGATTCATGCTGAACTACCTGCATGTCGCTTCGAAAAGCAATTGTGATTGCAGACTGACCCGAAGCTGGTGCGTTTGCGAATCAATCTGGTACTTGTAATGACCGCGCTGGAACGACAAGTCGATAGCACCGGGACTGGTCAGCGTTTTTGTCATGGTGAGTTCCTGCGTACCCGCTTTAGAAAACCTGTAAATCAACACCTGATCTTGCTCACGGAAACAAACGCTAGCCACACGCTCACGTCCGATCTCACACAGATAGACATAACTTTCCCCATCCAGACAACCTGCGTTGGTGGCATGTCCGATACGATTCAATAAAGAAAAATTTTGCTCGTCAAAGAGTTGGGCCGGAGAATAGCGGCTAATATCCAGAGGCAAGTGATACAGCGTGGATAAAAGATTTATATCCACCGAGGAACGAATCCGGTCCAGCTCCACAGTCAGAGGTTGCCAGACCTGCTGTTCAAGAATTCGGAAATCTGGCAGGAATGGATGCCGGGTGAAAGACACTTGTGCAGCAATGACAAGCGGACCTGCCGTATTGATGTAATAGCCGGTTGAATGCTTGCCCCTGTCATGCACCACAGTCAGTTTTTGCAGTTGATCACTGTCACGATACACCGCTTCAGATTGAACGCTTCCACACCAGGCTCCCCATAATTGCGTTTCAAGCACTTGTCCCTGTGAACTGAGCTGTATCGCACAATAGGGTTCGCCATTGTCGCGGCGGTTCTCTGTGTGTACGTCAAGGGCTGCCGCCGGAGCTGACAACAGCACAATGCCCAGCCAGAAAATACGTAACATCATCCCTCGTCCCCGAATTCACAAGCATCAAACAAGACTGGCAACAGGCAATCCTGTGCGCCTTCTGTCCCGGAAATCACGGCCATGCTTTAAATCCCTGATAGACTTTTCCGTCAAATTTCAGCGTCTGATCAAAACTCCAGGCCGTTTCATAAACATCTGAAAAGTATTGATCACTCATCTTATCTTTGACTTTTGTCGTCAGTTTTAAATCCCGGTATCCATGGGAGATTTTATTTCCGATATTGATATAGACTTTGGCCTGATGAATCGGGACAGGCTCATCGGTCACTGAAAAATGGCCTCCCTGATTCGTCCAGTAATTCATCGGCAAACTTTTCAGTACAGGCTGTAACTTCTCTTGTTCGCGTACAAAGAGCGTCATATAGCCAGACGCCCCGCCCTCTGCATACCGGGAAGCATGACCAATATCTAACCGAACCCCGAAGGCTCTGGTCTCATCGTTCAGGTAATAACGCGCGGTATCCAGCCAGATCTGATCATTATCAATCCGTATTCCCCCTTCATCGCCAACTGAACCGGTATAAGCAGAAACCACCTGATGCGTTGTTGTATCAACCAAGACAACGCGCCAGAGGTACTGAGATGAGTCATCGAGCGAATCCATAAAACGGCGCTGAAAATATGACCCCAACATGATGTCTGGCTCTCCCGGTAAGCGCTTACACGCAACCGAGCTGAAATTATCCTCATTCCATTCAGAATCATTCTGATTGCGGGCATCAGACTTTAATACCGACATCATGGCATTACTGCATAACTGGGTTTGCGCGGCCTGTGCCGAACCCGCCCACACCGAAAGAAAGAGGGGGGCAGACACCATCAATTTCAATCGTTTCATGATTCATTTACCTTCAAAGATTGAATATGCTGGTAGAGCGCAGTCACCCGCTTGATATCCGGCACATACTCGCACTCCAGAAATGCATCCTTCACGGTATCACCTTCTGTAAACACGTGATTCACCAAAAGCGCCTCATCATCGATAAAGCTGAATGTATAATAGTTATATTCTGCAGTTGCTATTTTCAGAAAACCTAAGGGATCCATGGTGACTGATTCGGAAGTCACCTTCTTTTCGACGGCCAATGCATCATTTCTGTAAATCGAGACATCCTCACCGGAGACAATTAATTCCACTTTCCCACTATAACCATCTTCCATCTCATAGACTGGATAGGTCCCGTACTCGTTGGTAATATATTCGCCTCTGTGCAAATCATCACAACTCAATTCAAATTCAAACAGACTGTCACTACTGCTGGCTTGAGCGACATGAGAAAACAGCAGCATTGCTGAAAATACCAAACCGCTTCTACTGCCTAATTTCATCAAAATTTTCCTTCTGGTTGACTGACTCATAATTCACACGCATCTATCTCAAAATTCAATGCGACATAGCGATTCCCGTACTTTCTCAGCAATAAAGAACGCTTCGAAAAATAAGTACCCAGTTTCGACTTATCCACAAAACAAAAGTGATAGCCTAAATGGTTCTCTTTAGTGAGGGTTAAAGCGTAATACCAGTATTCACTGTCCAAAACGATCATCTTTTCTGAATAGACAGGCCTGGGAATGGTTTTAAACTCTGGAAAACGATTTTCTTTCGCTATGCGTTTAGGCATCAAAGAACTTCTGAATGTGGTGATATCCAGATTCTCATAGACATCTTTCAGTAATTGCGGATGATTTAGCAGGGCAAGATCACGAACGTTTTTTGAACAAAACAGATCAGTTTGACGATCAGGGCTGGCTGTGATCATATACTCCCTTTTTTACGGGAGTTCCTGATGCATATCGATGCTTTTTCTCAATTCTTTTCAGTTATTCAAGACCCACGACAGTCAGCAAAAATATCGTACCCACTGTTCGACATTTTGTTTCTGACCGTATGCGCCACCATTGCAGGCATGGAGGGCTGGGAAGATATCGAAGACTTTGGCGAAGCTCACCTCGATTGGCTACAGGACAAAAGACTTTTTCGCCAGGGCATCCCTGTTCATGACACTATTGCCAGAGTTGTTTCTTCCATTGAACCTGACCAGTTTCAAGACTGCTTTTTAAAATGGATACAGGCAGTCAACGTCCATTCAAATGGCGAGCTTATTGCTATTGACGGCAAGGTGTTACGCAGCTCCTACAACCGAGAAGATCGGCAATCAACGCTCCACATGGTCAGTGCTTTTGCGACAGCCAACGGCGTTGTCATGGGACAAGTTAAAACCCAAGATAAGTCCAATGAAATCACCGCCATCCCTGAGCTGCTCAAGCTGTTAGATATCAAAAGTTGTCTTGTCTCTATCGATGCGATGGGCTGTCAAACCGATATCGCCAAGCAGATAGTTGAGCAAGGTGGCGATTACCTATTGGCAGTCAAAGGCAACCAAAAAAGTCTGGCTAAAGCGGTACAAAAAGCATTGGCGCCATTGCTCGGAAAAAGCCCAGCGTGTGACATTGAGCGCGGACATGGGCGTATTGAAGCGCGCGAATACCACGTCATGTCAGCGCAGGAGTTGACGACAGATTTCCCTGATTGGAAAGGGCTTCAAAGCGTCGGTGTTGCTATTGGCTATCGTATTGACTCAGCAGGGAAAGAGTCGCTGGAGTACCGCTACTATATTAGCTCTGCGGTGCTCACCCCCGAACGTTTTGCCAATGCAGTCCGAGGTCACTGGGAAATCGAAAATCGGTTGCACTGGGTGCTTGATGTCACGATGAATGAAGATGCTTGCCAAATCTATCGTGGCAATGCCGCCGAACTCCTGGCTGGTGTGCGTCACATGGCTCTTAACATGCTTCGATTAGAAACAAGTAAAAAGGCGAGTATCAGGCGAAAGCAGAAAATAGCTGCCATGAATATTGCCTATTTGGAGCAAGTAATATTGGCGGGAATCCAAGGTTTGGATAAAAAATGAGCATACGTGCTCTCGCCCTGGATGATTTAGCCGTACTTCTGTAGCTTGATAAAATTGCCCATCAAAACGAAGCGTTTTGTCTGTTTTATTTACGTCCGATTCATGAATGTTCTTTAATGGATAATCAGTCGACTTTTCGACCTTTGTTGTGATTCGAATGTCCCGATAACCATGTGCTTGATCCTTAAGAAAAGAAAGGAACACATGGCTCTGTTTTGTAATCAGAAGATCATCGTTCGTGCTACAGTGATCCCCTTCAAGTCGTTGCCAAAGATTCGTAGGAAAATTCAAAAGGACAGGCGTCAGCTCTGAATCTTTTTCTACAAACAATGTAAGAAAATCAGTTATGAGAGAATCAGCACACCGGGGAGCAGTACCGATCATTAACCGGACTCCCAATGCTCGTGTTGTCTCATTTAAGTGATATCTGGCAGTATCCAACTTGATGCTATAAGGACTTACTCGAATACCACCATCTTCCTGAACTTCATCACGATAGCTGGATAGGACTTTTCCGGATGATTGATCAATCACTAACACACGCCATACATATCGATCACCGTGACCGACTTGCGTCATATTCTTCAGATACGACGCGAGCATTTTCTCTTGATTGTGAGGCAATATTTTGCAAGCAATCGCATCAAACTTTTTATCGGCGAAGCCTTGATGAGACAAGTCAAGTAATAGAATTGATTTCGATGCCTCTGAACAAGGCTGACTGTCGGAAGCATAGAGGTGGTTGGCGAACAATAATGCGCACAACGTAAAAATAAAACGGATGGTACTTTTCATCAGTCAGTTTCCATTTCAAGCCATTGCATTCTTCAACATCATGATCGTCACGGTTTCAGACCCATAATTAAAGCTGCAAAGCTGAATAATAAAATCGCTGTCTTTCCATGCAATCGATTCGGTTTTCTTTCAGATAGGTGCTCAAGAATTGACAGTTTTTGTCTGCATAGGCTTGCCACGATACTAATAGCTGTGATTTTGAAACGACAACAGTATCCCTTCATTCCAGCCCGCAAAAGATTGACGACTGAAATGCATCGTGGGTGTCAAGGCCAGTTTAACAGGTAGTGTTCAAAGTTTTGTGTCTTTTCCTACACTTCCTAAAAAAGGGGGGAGACACATCATGGCTGATAAATACGA
>NZ_JAUOQQ010000016.1:0-102354 GCF_030547675.1 Photobacterium sp. 2_MG-2023 | reverse complement strand
GTCATTGTGTCACCTGTTAACTTCTGAGGTGATGATATCACCTCTAATCAGGTGGCCAAATTAACTATGCCACTACATCCTGAGCTTAACCCGATAGAGCAGGTATGGAGTTGGTTAAGACAACGCTGTTTAGCCAATCAAAGTTTCAGAGATTATGACGATATTGTTGATAAGGTTTGCGCGGCATGGAACCAATTTCTGCAATGCACTCAGCGAGTCAAAAAGATGTGCTCGCGGCAATGGATTGACCTGACCAGTTAATTTTCCAGAATGGTATGATACGCTGATGTCGGCGGCTGGAACGCCAGCCCGGTCGCTCCGTCATCCCCTGCCAAATATAAAGCCTCGTCATCAGGCGGGGTTTCTATGCCTCAATTTCACTCACAGGCCTATGTTAGGGCTTGGAGTGAACCTCACTTCCCTTTTAGACGCAATAGGCAATTCATCCGCCTATCCACGCTGAAGCAACTGAAATCCAACGAAGCAAGCAAATAGGCTCAGAGATAAGTTCAGCATAATATTTAAGCCAGCTTTGATATAGGCGCCTTGCTGGAGCAGTATCAGGTTATCCATCGAAAATGTGGAAAAAGTTGTTAAAGCACCCAGCATACCGATGCCAATCAATGGGCGCCAAGGTGTAGCTTCTATCATGCCCTGGTTAAGTGCTGAGCTCAGCATACCCATAATCAAAGAGCCTGTGATGTTGACGGCCAGTGTCCCGTACGGAAATCCCTTGCCTAATAAAATCACAGAGAGCTCGGCAATCAGGTAGCGTGAACAGGCCCCGAGCGCCCCGCCCATAGCAACATAGCCCAGAATAATCAGTTGGTTCATAGAAAGCCCTGATGGTGACAAAGTTATTACATGCTATTGTGAAAAAGGCATGAGTAAATCCTGCTGCCACAGAGTGACTTGCTTTTTCACGTGAAGGTTTACATTGTGCACTAATCCTAGCAGGAGTAGAGGTGATTATGGGTATGTACCATACCATTTTACTGGCAATCAACCCTGATGATTTGAATGTAAAACAGTTGGTTGCAAAAGCAGGCGTGATTGCAGAGCAAAATAATGCGGATCTGCATCTGGCATATGTAGAACCTGGTGTAGGGAATGTCAGCTTTCTGGATATCGATTTACAACTCGACGAGGCGCATAACGAGCAGGAGCTGAAAAGAATGGCTCAGTTGTCCGCTCTGGCAAAACACTCACCGCATCCGATTGCGGCTATCCATCTGGCCGATGGTGATGTTGCCAAACATCTGATTGCGCTGGGGAAGACGATCAAAGTCGATTTAGTGATCACGGGTAACTACAAACCCGGAATACATTGGCTGGGTGATTTACGTTATGAACTGGCGCAACACCTGAAGTGTGATGTGCTGATCTGCCAGCAGAAAACGCTGTAGTGATGTGGGGATGAAAAAGACGACTTGCTGAGAGGGTGATGCTTCCTTATACTCTTTGACTGAAACTTGTCGGAGTGCCAACTGGCTGAGACCGCATTGCGGGATCCGTTGAACCTGATCAGATTAGTATCTGCGAAGGGAACAAGAGTAAATCATCTGCCTAGCTGTACCATATTTGTACTGCTGCTGTATCAGACGATGCGACACGCCCTACATGTGTCCGCCTCTTGTTTACGCGCCCATCCGTCAAGCAACTTCCCTAACTTTGAAAAAGGAAATTGCTATGTCGAGTCGCAAACAAGCGAGACTGGAAGCGAAACAATTCATTGATTCACTCACCACCCAAGCCTACCCTAATTCACGGAAAGTCTATGTCACCGGCAGCCGGGATGATATCCGTGTTGGTATGCGTGAAATCGCTCAGGCCGATTCCCTGGTCGGTGGCGATAAGAACAACCCTATCTTTGAGCCTAATGAACCGATTCGCGTTTATGACACCTCAGGCTTTTATACCGATCCTGACCAATCTATTGATATCTATAACGGGTTGCCAAAACTGCGTGAAAGCTGGATCGAGGAGCGCGGCGATACCGAACTGCTTGATGAACTGAGCTCTGCCTATACCAAAGAGCGTCTGGCCGACGATACACTTGAAGATCTGCGTTTTGCTCACCGAGCCCGTGTACGCCGTGCTCAAGCTGGCCAATGTGTGACTCAGATGCACTATGCCCGGCAGGGCATTATCACCCCGGAAATGGAATATATCGCGATCCGGGAAAACATGGGCCGCGCTCAATACCGTGATGAGGTGCTAAACCAGCAGCACCCGGGACACAGCTTCGGTGCCAATCTGCCCAAAGACATCACAGCCGAGTTTGTGCGCAGGGAAGTGGCTGAAGGCCGCGCGATTATTCCGTCGAACATCAACCACCCGGAATCCGAGCCGATGATCATTGGCCGCAACTTCCTGGTGAAAGTGAATGCCAATATTGGTAACTCGGCCGTGAGCTCTTCAATTGAAGAAGAAGTAGAAAAACTGGTGTGGTCGACCCGCTGGGGCGGCGATACCGTGATGGATTTGTCGACGGGCCGAAATATTCATGAAACCCGCGAATGGATCATCCGCAACAGCCCGGTGCCCATCGGGACTGTCCCTATGTATCAGGCGCTGGAGAAGGTGAACGGTGTTGCTGAGAACCTGACCTGGGAAGTCTTTCGAGACACCTTGCTGGAGCAAGCGGAGCAGGGCGTTGACTATTTTACCATCCACGCCGGTGTGCTGCTGCGCTTTGTCCCTATGACCGCCAAGCGGGTAACCGGGATTGTTTCCCGCGGTGGTTCTATCATGGCGAAATGGTGCCTGGCGCACCACAAAGAAAGCTTTCTGTATGAGCATTTTCGCGAGATTTGCGAGATCTGTGCCCAATACGATATCTCCCTGTCGCTGGGTGACGGCCTGCGTCCCGGCTCGGTCGCTGATGCCAATGATGAAGCCCAGTTCAGTGAGCTGCGGACTTTAGGTGAACTGACCAAGGTAGCCTGGGAGTACGATGTCCAGGTGATGATTGAAGGCCCGGGACATGTGCCGATGCACCTGATCAAAGAGAACATGGATGAGCAGCTCAAGCACTGCCATGAAGCACCTTTTTATACCTTAGGCCCGCTGACCACCGACATTGCCCCTGGCTATGATCACATTACCTCAGGTATAGGCGCGGCGATGATTGGCTGGTTTGGCTGCGCCATGCTGTGCTATGTCACGCCGAAAGAGCATTTAGGTCTGCCGAACAAAGACGATGTTAAAACCGGTCTGATCACCTACAAGCTGTGTGCCCACGCCGCTGATCTGGCCAAAGGACATCCGGGCGCACAGGTGCGTGATAATGCCCTGTCCAAAGCCCGTTTCGAATTCCGCTGGGAAGATCAATTCAACCTGGGGCTGGACCCGGATACCGCTCGGGCTTTCCATGATGAAACCTTGCCACAGGAATCGGGCAAAGTAGCCCACTTCTGCTCAATGTGCGGACCGAAATTCTGTTCCATGAAGATCTCTCAGGAAGTGCGGGACTACGCTAAAGCGCAAGAAGACGCCCAGGTGATTCAAATGCTTGATGATCCGCTGGAAGGGATGCGCCAGAAAGCGGAGGAGTTTCGTGACAAGGGCAGCGAGCTCTACCATCAGGCAAAAAGCCATGAGGAAGAGCAGGCATGAGTGATGTGATGCAAGCGTCATTTCCTGTTATGGAGGGCGGCATCGGGCCGCTCTATCCTGTTGTTGACCATGTCCGCTGGATTGCCAGGTTGCTGCCACTGGGGGTGAAAACCGTTCAGCTGCGGATCAAAGATCCGGCCCATCCTGAGTTGGAAGCGCAGATTATTGAAGCGATTCGTCTGGGCCGGGAGCACAACGCCCAGGTGTTTATTAACGACTACTGGCAACTGGCACTCAGGCACGGTGCTTACGGCGTACATTTGGGGCAGGAAGATCTGGATATCGCGGATCTTGATGCGCTGCGCCAGGCCGATATCCGGCTGGGGGTGTCAACCCGAACAGCAGCTGAGCTGCAACGCGGTCTGGCACTGGCACCCAGCTATGTGGCGATCGGCCATATTTTCCCGACCCCAACCAAAGACATGCCGACTCCGCCACAGGGTGTCGCCCAGTTAAAAGAGCACCTGAATACTGTGGCTGGCCGTTACCCGACCGTTGCCATTGGTGGTATTGATCTCACCAATGTTGCGGATGTCTGGCAGACAGGCGTGTCCTGTGTGGCAGTGGTGCGTGCCGTTACAGCCGCTGAGGATACCGAGCAGGCACTGGCGGCATTTGCTGACAAGCTGGTGAGGTAGTCATGCTGACAGACGAGTCTTTTTTGCGCTATCAGCGCCAGGTACAGCTACCGGAAATCGGAGAGCAGGGCCAGCAGGCCCTGCAACAAGCCAGAGTGCTGATTATCGGTGCAGGCGGGCTTGGTGCGCCGGCGGCCTTATATCTGGCGGCGGCGGGCGTTGGCAGTCTGGTGATTGCCGATGGCGATCGTGTCGAGCGTTCTAACCTCCAGCGCCAGATTATCTACCGTGATGATAATCAGGGTGAGAGCAAAGCGCAGGCCGCCGTGGCGCAGGTCAAAGCGCTCAATCCGCTGATCCGTGCCCGCGCAGTGACGGCCAGACTGGTCAAGCTGCAACTGGCGATGGAAATCAGTCTGGCTGATGTGGTGCTTGATTGCACCGATAACTTTGTCAGCCGGCATGCCATTAATCAGGCCTGCTTTGAACACGGCAAGCGGCTGATCTCTGCCGCGGCGATTCGCTGGCAGGGACAGCTGATGAGCTTTGATTTTCGCGCACAGCAGGGGCCTTGCTACCACTGCTTATTTCCTCAGGGGGAAATGCAAGCACCGCAAAATTGCAGTGAGACAGGTATTGCCGGGCCTGTTGTCGGCATTATGGGAACCTTTCAGGCGCTGCAGGCGGTGAAAGCCATCACCGACAGCGGTGATCTCTGTGTCCGCCAGTTCCGCCAGTTCGACGGCCTCAGCCTGCAATGGCAGCAGTTTACCTTGCCAGCCAACCCTCAATGTCCTGTATGCAGTAAGGAATCTTTATGACCACAATAACCGTTCTGGTGAACGATAAAGCCATGCAGCTGGCGGCGGAAAGCTCGCTGCAACAGTTGCTGGAGCAACTGACCATGCCGCTGGATGCGACGGCCGTTGCACTCAATCAGGCCATTTTGGGTCGCGAGTTCTGGGCCGATCAGCGGCTCAATGACGGCGATGAAATCGCCTTGTTTCAAGCGATAGCAGGAGGCTGACATGCTGACCATTGCCGATAAAACCTTTTCATCCCGACTTTTTACCGGTACGGGCAAATATGCCGGCCGGGACATAATGGCACAGTCAATTCTAGCATCCGGTTCTGAGCTGGTGACCATGGCACTGAAACGGGTGGATATTGATAACCGTGATGACGACATTCTTGCCCCGCTGCGCGAAGCGGGGGTCAACCTGCTGCCAAATACTTCGGGGGCCAAGAATGCGAAAGAAGCGATCTTTGCCGCGCAGCTGGCCCGTGAAGCTTTGGGAACAAACTGGCTGAAACTGGAAATCCATCCAGACCCGAAATACCTGATGCCGGATCCTATTGAAACGCTGGCGGCAGCCGAAGCGCTCGTCAAACAAGGCTTCATTGTGCTGCCCTACTGCCATGCTGACCCTGTGTTGTGTAAGCGGCTGGAGGAAGTGGGCTGTGCAGCCGTGATGCCTCTTGGCGCACCGATAGGTTCAAATAAAGGACTGGCATCGCGTGATTTTCTCGACATCATTATCGATCAGGCCCGGGTGCCTGTGATTGTGGATGCCGGGATCGGCGCCCCTTCACATGCGGCTGAAGCCATGGAACGCGGTGCAGATGCTGTGCTGGTGAATACGGCGATTGCGGCAGCGGCGGATCCGGTTGCGATGGGGCTGGCCTTTAAACTGGCAGTGGAGAGCGGCCGGATGGCGTACGAAGCCGGCCTGGCCGGTAAAGTCAGCCATGCCGTGGCGTCCAGCCCGTTAACTGCGTTTTTAGACGCCAGCGCGTAAGGAGACGCCATGAGTTATGTGGATGTATGGCGGCAGCTGGACTGGGATGATGTCCGGATGTCTATCTACAGTAAAACAGCTGCAGATGTCGAGCGGGCACTCAGTAGACGAAAGCGCGATCTGGAAGATTTCAAAGCACTGATTTCGCCTGCGGCGGAACCGTATCTCGAGCAGATGGCGCAGCAGTCTGCCGCGCTGACGCGGCAGCGTTTTGGCCGGACAATCGGGTTTTATGTCCCTTTGTACCTGTCGAACCTCTGTGCCAACAGCTGCACCTATTGCGGTTTTACCATGGAAAACAAGATCAAGCGACGGACGTTAAATCTTGACGAGATTGAGCGGGAATGTGCAGCGATCAAGGCATTAAACTTCGATAATGTGCTGTTGGTCACCGGTGAGCACGAGCGCAAGGTCGGCATGGCCTATTTCCGCGAATGTGTACCGGCGATTAAACGCCACTTCAGTTATCTGTCGATGGAAGTCCAGCCGCTGGATCAGCACGAGTATGCTGAGCTGAAAACCCTGGGGCTGGATGCGGTCATGGTGTATCAGGAAACTTACAGTGCTCCGACGTACGCCAAGCATCATCTGCGCGGCAATAAAATGGATTTTGAATACAGGTTGGCAACGCCGGATCGGCTGGCACGCGCCGGGATCGACAAAATCGGTATTGGTGCCCTGATAGGCCTGGAGGAGTGGCGCACAGATTGCTTTTTTACCGCCAGTCATCTGGATTATCTCGAACGCACTTACTGGCAGAGCCGTTATTCGATTTCCTTTCCGCGCCTGCGCCCCTGCACGGGGGGGCTGGAGCCGAAGTCAGTGATGAGCGACCGCCAGCTGGTGCAGCTGATTTGTGCCTACCGGCTGTTTAATTCTGAAGTCGAGTTGTCCATGTCGACCCGGGAGTCGCCGCATTTTCGCGATAATGTGTTGCCACTAGGGATCACCAGTATGTCGGCGGGCTCCAAAACCCAGCCTGGCGGCTATGCCGATGATGAACCTGAGCTGGAGCAGTTTGCTATCAGTGATGAGCGTGCCGTGGCTGATGTTGCCGATGCAGTGAAACAGCACGGTTTTGAGGTGGTGTGGAAAGACTGGCATCACGCCTATTCCGGACTGCCGCTCTAAGTTGGCACTCGGGTTTGTGTTGATGACAAAATCAGGCTGATGAATGATATCAGCCTGATTTTTTACGTTACTTATTCAGTAAAGACAGCATTGACTTTGGCGTCATAGCGGGCGGTGATATTGGAGGAGTAATGACGGGCAGTCAGCTCCACCTTCAACTTCTGCACTTCAACCGGCTGGTCAAAAAAGACAGACAAATTCCCGGATGGATATTTCAGGTAACTGGGATAAATACGTTCATTGTTCTCGTTGTAGAAGAAGGCCACGACAGACTGATTACGCGCATTGGCTGTGGTATCTACGATCAATTCCAGTGACTTCACTTTTTTATTGTTGTAGGGCGTAATTTCCAGCCATTTGGTCACAGGTGTGCCAAAACTGGCATAGATTGAGGTGCCTGCGGTCAGTGTCTCATCAAAATCGATCACCGGATCGTGATCCGGGAAGCTGGCGGCATCGTTGGGTTTACTGTTACCGAAATATTCCTGCATCAGAGTGAAGCCGTCACCATCGTAGTCGGTATAGGCATCCAGCCCGACAACCTCATAGGTTTTTTTCCACCAGGTAGGCAGGCGATCATTGTCTATGCTGCTGCTTTCGCCAAAGTTAAAGCGGAAGTTACCGTCAAAGCGCTGGCTCGGCTTACTGAAGTTGGCGTTATAGAGGGAAATAACGGCGCGGTAGCCATTCTGATAATACTCGTTTGGCGTATCAAAATGTAATTCTCCCCAGCCCGGACGACAGTCGAGATAATGCAGTCTCTGGCTGGCGGCATTGTAAATACTGATTGTACAGTCCATAGCGCTGGGTTGATTGTTATCAAAACCCAGCGTGACCAGATGGCGTCGGTCAGCAGGCGGCAGGGAAAAGTTAACGGTAAAGTTGACACGCTGGCCTTTGCTTAATGTCTGGCTGACCGATTTGGTATAGCTTTCCAGGTGCGGATTAGTATTGGCGAAGGCGGCAAAAGATAAGCAGCCTAACGCATAGAGAACATATTTTTTCATAGCATAACCTTATGAATTCTAGTGAGTATAATTTCATTGGGGATGCTAACGGCATTATTATGTTGTGAAAACAATCAATAGTGGTGGTTGTTACTAGTGTTCTGGCTTTTATGTGTTTGATTAACTGAAGTGTGGGCCTGACAGTGATAAAAAAGCCCAGCGCATACATGGCCGGGCTGAGAGTGTGAAGATCAATAGATTTCAGTGTTAACGACTGAGCGGTGCCGTGGCTTGCTGCAGCCAGCTCAGATCCTCACCCTGCAGAGAAGGGCTGATGACATCGAACACGGTTTGATGGTAACGGTTCAGCCAGTCGAGCTCTGTCTCTGTCATCAAGCTGAGATCCACCAGGCGGCGGTCAATCGGGGCACGGGTCAGCGACTCGAAGCCCAGTACTGTCATGTCGCCCTCGGTTGCCACTTCTACCACCAGCTCCAGGTTTTCGATACGGATACCAAAAGCATCGGCACGGTAGTAACCCGGTTCGTTGGACAGCACCATACCCGGCAGCAGGGCGGTCGGATTCGGTGCTTTTGAAATACGCTGCGGCCCTTCATGCACGTTCAGGAAATGGCCGACACCGTGGCCGGTACCGTGGTCGAAATCAAAGCCATGGGCCCACAGGTGCTGGCGCGCCAGGGCATCGAGCTGAGATCCTGTCGTGCCGCGGGGA
The DNA here is from genome assembly GCF_030547675.1 of Photobacterium sp. 2_MG-2023. Lineage (NCBI taxonomy): Bacteria > Pseudomonadati > Pseudomonadota > Gammaproteobacteria > Vibrionales > Vibrionaceae > Photobacterium > Photobacterium sp. 2_MG-2023. The sequence continues at coordinate 93,548 of NZ_JAUOQQ010000016.1, read as the reverse complement.
AAGCGGGCGGTCGCCAGAGCGATATGCCCCTTCAGAACCAGAGTGAAGGTTTGCTTCACTTCGGCATCAGGATTGCCAATGGCAATGGTGCGGGTGATATCTGTGGTGCCGTCGGGGTACTGACCGCCTGAATCGACCAGATAGACATTGTCCATTTGCAGAACGCCCGGCTCAGGCTGGTTGTTGTGGTTGTAGTGACACATGGCAGCGTTGCCGCCGGCCGCGGAAATGGTGTCAAAGCTGACGTCAGTGCAGCTCGGATCCTGGATGCGGAACTGCCACAACTGATCGGCCAGTGTTGCTTCGTCCAGCAGGTTGCCGGCCGCCACCTGACGGTCGACCCAGGCCAGGAATCTGGACACGGCGACACCATCGCGGATGTGACTGGCTTTCATACCGGCCACTTCGGTGAGGTTTTTCGCGGCTTTTGGCAGCATACAGGGATCAGCCCCTTCGATAATAACCGCGCCGGCGTCGCGCAGTGTCTGCCCAGCCCAGGCATTGCTGGTGGCCGGATCAAGCAGCACCCGCTTGCCGCTCAGGACTGTCAGGCTATTTTTCAGGGTTTCAGGGGCCTGAACGCGGACACCTTCACCAACATGCGCCGCAAACTCAGCAGGCAGGCGGGCCTGATCGATAAAGAAATCGACGCTGGCATCCTGATGCACAATCGCTGCTGACAGCAGTACCGGCAGGCAATGCACATCGCTGCCGCGCACGTTGAGCAGCCAGGCGATGCTGTCGAGCTGGGTCAGCAGTACGGCATCGGCTTTTTGTTTCTGCAGGCTGGTCGCAATGCCGGCACGTTTGTCCTGGCTGCTCTGGCCGACAAAATCCAGGCCCATCAGTCTGGCATCGGACAGAGTCGGGGCCGGACGGTCGTGCCACAGGTCGTCGATCGGATTACTGCTGATCAGCACCAGCTGCTGATCTTTGTCGAGATGTTGCTGGACGCGTGCCAGCCAGGCACCGCTGTGCAGCCGGGGATCAACTGCGATTTTACTGCCAGCAGGCAAATGCTCCTGCACCCAGTGCATTGGTGGCTCTTCGATCAGATGACGGTATTCAAACACATCGCCCGGCACTTGCTTGCGAACCTGAACCACATAGCGGCCATCGACGAACATAGCCGCTTTGTCACGGCCGATCACCGCTGCGCCGGCAGAACCGGTAAATCCGGTGGCCCATAACAGGCGCTCGTTGTGTTCGGGAATGTATTCGCCCAGGTATTCGTCTTCATGCGGAATCACCAGGGCGTCAAGCTGTTCCGCTTCCAGCCACTGGCGAATCTGTGCCACGCGTTGTGAGATCACTGATTGCATCTGTCTATATTCCTTTCTGTTGTTGTCATCCGAATGGGGATGCTCTAAACCTGCCCCTTGGTCACCCTGACGGCAGCAGCAGGCCGATCCGGTAACGGTAGCGCTTTTAATGAGAGGCTGCAATTATCGACTGGACAATTCGCGGCATCCGTTAATGATTATCTGGCGTAACCAGCAATGGCCAGGATCATTCTCTTGATGTTGTGGCCAGAACAGGGTGTAGGCCATTGCCGGCAGCGGTGTGGGCAGCGGCAGCACCACCAGGTTGAGCTGAGCGGCGACATAGTCGGCAAAATGGCTCGGTGCCGTAAAAATCAGATCCGTATGGGTACACAAGCTGGCGGCACTATTAAAGTCTGGCACATACATGGCGATGTCGCGCTGCAAGCCTTGTTCCGCCAGCTTGTAATCCAGCAGCCAGCGGTCATCGCGCCCGCAGCGCACCTGAATATGGCGCTGCAGCAGATAGTTGGCCTGAGTCCACTCGCCCTGCTCAATCAGCGCCAGCACTGGGTGGCCGGGGCGAACAATACAGCGCTGGGTATCGCGGTGAAGTTCCTGAAAAATGATCCCTTTGGGCGGCATCAGGGTGAGCTGGGCGTCGTGTGGATTGAGATCCTTGCCGGTAATGCCGAAGTCGATTTCCCCGCGCAGCATCTTGTCGAAGGTGTCCGGCTCCCAGGCATGGGTATCGAGCAGTATGTTGGGTCCCTGACTGAAGATTTCGCCGAGAAAACGCGGCATTAACAGCGGATAGGCACTCTCTACCAGCGACATTTTGAAGTGGCGGTGGCTGTTTTGCGGTACAAACTCAGTCGGTTCGGTCAGGTTTTCAATATCCTGAAGCAGTTTTTCCAGCACTGGCTGCAGCACTTTGGCGCGCGGGGTGGGCAGCAGGCCGTGGGCACTGCGGACAAACAGTGCGTCATCGAATTGCTCGCGCAGCCTGGCCAGGCTTTTGCTCACCGCCGACTGGCTGAGAAATAAACGCTGGGCTGCCCGGGTCACGCTGCATTCCTGCAGCAGGACATGGAGGCAAACCAGCAGGTTGAGATCGAGGCGGGCTAATTTATCAACAGTCATAATAAGTCCGTTACTTTAGCAGTGATATTCTGATATGGAATTTTAGTAGTGAATATAAACCATTTTGATTCATATCACTAAGGCCGTAGACTGGCGCCGTCTTCTGATAGGAAACCGAGTGAATGAAGCCTGAAACGACAACGTCTCACCGCCGTATTGTGGCGTTAATGGTCCTGCTGGTGCTGTTCAGCCCGCTGGCCATCGATATTTATCTGCCTGCTTTGCCTGCTATGGCTGACAGTTTTGCCGTCGACCCGACTCTGGTGCAGGATACCGTCACCTGGTTCATGTTCAGTTTAGGACTGGGACAGGTTTTTGCCGGGCCGCTGGCAGACCGTTTCGGCCGTCGCCCGATTGCGCTGATCGGTGTCACCGTGTACGCCTTCAGCTCGGCACTGGCTTATACCGCCCAGTCGCTGGATATCATGCTGCTCGCGCGTTTTCTGCAGGGCTTCGGCGCTTGCGCCACTTCAGTGGCAGCGTTTGCGGCAGCCCGTGACAGCTTTGGTCCTGAACGCAGTGGCCGGATGATCAGCTATCTGAACGGGGCGATTTGTTTTATTCCGGCACTGGCACCTTTATTGGGTTCCTGGCTGACCCATGAGTTTGGCTGGCGCGCTAACTTCAGCTTTATGGCCGGGTTTGCGCTGGTGGCCGGTGGCCTGCTGAGTGTGTTTTTCCGTGAAACCCGTCCGGCGGAGACCTTTGTCAGCGGCGCGATGTTCAGTCCGTCACGTTACTTTTCTGTCCTGCGTGAGCCGGTTTTTGTCTTCCATGCCTCAATGTCTATGCTGGCAATGGCGGTAATTCTGGCTTATGTGACCTCTGCGCCTATGTGGCTGATGGTGCATCTGGGTCTGGATATGGGACAGTTTACGGCCTGGTTTGGTGTCAATGCGGTGCTGAACATTATTGCCTGCATGGTAGCGCCGAAATGTATGGATAAGATGGGTACCCGCCGCACCCTGATGTCGGGGCTGGCGATGCTGGTGATCTCTGGCGTTATGATGCTGGCACTGAAAGATATCTCAGCGGCATGGGCCTTTATGGTGCCCATATTTATGAGCTCATTTGGTTTTGCCTTCGTGCTCGGTTCGGCGGCCGGTAAAGCGCTGGCACCATTCGGTGACAGAGCGGGTACCGCAGCGGCAATGCTGGGTCTGTTCCAGATGAGCGGTGCCGGCCTGATGGTCAGTCTGACCCAGCGGATGGAGTTGTCCCCGCCATTATTGCTGACCTTTCAGATGTTGCTGCTGTTACCCGGACTGCTGATTTTGTTATCACGTAAAGGCCGCCAGTGGCATCCGGCACCAGCGCAGGATTAACCGTATGCGTCAGATTTTTAGCTCATAACTAGACGCCTGAAAAAGGCGCTGGGTCTCGACAACCCTTTTGAACTCTCGCTTGGCCTGTCACTGCTGTGACAGGCTTTTTTTCGTTTGCAGATAATCAGCAGGAGGCGCTGGCGTCGTTGGCTTTGGCTTTGCCCCGCCATTGCTGGATCAGCAGGCCTATGATGATCATCACCAGCCCGACCAGGGTCGCCGGATGAATGGTTTCACCGATAATGGTTGCCAGCAGGATCAGCGAGATAAAAGGTGACAGGAAAATAAGATTGCTCAGTTTGGCGGTATTGCGAGTCAGCTTCATGGCATTGAGCCAGAGCACAAAGGTGATTCCCATTTCAAACAGGCCGACATAACTGACCGCCAGCCAGCCTTGCCACGGAATGGGCTGCCAGCCGCCCATGTACAAGCTCAAACCGATGGAGAAAGGCAGCGACAGCACGAAGCCCAGCAACACACTGACCACGGGATCGGCCTGGTTTTTGGTGTTGATAATCCAGAACAGCGCCCACAGCAGGGTGGACACCAGCGCCAGTGCCACACCCAGCGGGCTGTCGAACTGCAAGGCCATGATGTCGCCTTTGGTGGCAATCACCACCACACCCAGGTAACCGCATAAGCAGGCCACCCAGTCCTGCGGGCGAATTTTCTGGCCGAGGAACAGGGCGGCCATCAGTGTCAGCGTGATGGCCCAACTGTAGTTAAGCGGCTGGGCCTGAGAGGCCGGCAGTAAATCATAGGCTTTAAACAGCACCAGATAATAGATACAGGGATTGATCCATCCGAGCATCAGGTAATACAGCGGTCGGGTGCGCAGGGTAGGTAACAGCTGATTCAGTTTGCCCTGATAACCGGCGATGGCGAGCAAGGCGATGGCTGATACCGAACTGGCCGCCGCCACCATCTGGATCGGCGAAAAGTAATCGAGGGTAATCTTGAAGGCGGTGGCGACGGTCGACCATAAGAGCACGGCGGCGAGGCCGAACCCGATCGCTTTCTTTTCCTGCATACTGCGGCTTCCTGCTGCTGGTGTCAGTGTGACTGGCAGGGTGAAGCGCTGCCCGTCATAAAGGGGCCAGTTTATGCCATTTGCGCTTACTCAGCCAGTCTGAAATTCGGTATCAGCGTGCCTTAATTGATGACAATATCTGGACATTTATCCAGTATCTTTTTAGCCTTATTGTATAAATACAAAAGCATGCAGGAAACAGATCTATGATGGGTGAATGGCTCAGTGATAACGGCCAGTGGCTGGCGGCAGCGATTGCCGGTGCGACGACCGCCGGCGGTGCCACGGCCCTGTGGTTTCAGGGACGTTTACGGCAGCAGGCGGCGATCTGGCAGCAGCAATTGGCAGCAGAAACCCGGCTGGCCCAGCAGCAGGAGCTGCAACTCCGTCACGATCTGCAAGAGCAGCAACAGGAACTCGATAGCCTGGATGTCGAGCGTGATCGCCTCAGTAATGAACTGCGGCAGATGCACGCCCGGCTGGCGGCGGCGGTAGAAAAACTGCGTTACCTGGAAACGTTAAGGCAGGAAAACCTGAAACTGACTGAGCGCCTGGAGGCAACCCGCCAGGCGGAATCCGGCCTGGCTGCCGATTTGCGTGAGCTGCAAACCCGTTACCGTGAAGAGCAAAAGGCCGCGCAGGAAAAAATTACCCTGCTGGAAAATGCCGAGAACCGGCTTCAGCAGCAGTTTGAAAGTCTGGCCAACCGGCTGTTCGAACAAAAAAGCCGCAGCGTGGACGCGCAGAACAAGCTGAGTCTGGATGGCCTGCTCAGTCCGCTCAAGGAGCAACTGGAAGGTTTTCGCAAGCAGATCAACGACAGTTTCAGCAATGAGGCCAGAGAGCGGCATACGCTGGTCCATGAAATCAACAGTCTGAAGCAGCTGAATGAACAGATGGCTCGTGAGGCCGTCAATCTGACCCAAGCGCTGAAAGGTGATAACAAAGCGCAGGGTAACTGGGGCGAAGTGGTGCTGGCGCGGGTGCTGAGTGAGTCCGGTCTGCGGGAAGGCCACGAATACCACACTCAGGTGAATCTGGAAGACAACAGCGGTAAGCGCTATCAGCCGGATGTGGTAGTACACCTGCCGCAGGATAAAGACGTAGTGGTCGACGCCAAAATGTCGCTGGTCGCCTATGAGCGTTATTTTCATGCCCCAAGCCAGGAGGAGCGCGACAAGGCCCTCAGCGACCATCTGGTCTCTTTGCGCAGCCATATCCGTGGTCTGAGCCGCAAAGATTACCATCAACTGGACGGCGTCCGCAGTCTGGATTATGTGCTGATGTTCATACCGGTTGAGCCGGCGTTCCAGACCGCAGTAGAAGCTGACTCTACGCTTATCCGCGATGCCATGGACAGCAATATTATGCTGGTCAGTCCGACCACATTGCTGGTGGCTTTGCGCACCATCAATAACTTGTGGCGCAATGAAAGGCAAAATCAGAATGCCAAACAGATAGCGGAACGGGCCAGCAAGCTGTACGACAAGCTGAGGCTGTTTGTGGCCGACATGGACAATGTCGGCTCGGCGTTGGAGAAAGCCAGCCAGAGCTATCAGGGGGCAATGAACAAGCTGGCGACCGGACGGGGCAATATTATCCGTCAGGCTGAAAGCTTTAAGCAACTGGGCGTTGAAGTGAAACGGGATTTACCCCAGGCGCTGACCGAGCAGGCCCAGCGTGACAGTGATACTGCCCACAGGCTGACCGAGACGGTGAATGACACACCTTAGCGCTTCAAGTAAACTACGGCAATTAGATGAGAATTGATGGAACGAGCATGACTGAACCCACAAATACCACTGATTTTGGCTACCGCGAGGTCGCTAAAGATGAGAAAGCACAGCTGGTCGCGGAAGTGTTTCACTCGGTTGCGGACAAATACGATCTGATGAACGACCTGATGTCTATGGGTATCCATCGTATCTGGAAGCGTTTCACTGTGGACTGTAGCGGCGTACGCCGGGGTCAGCGGGTGCTGGATCTGGGTGGCGGTACTGGCGATTTGACGGCCAAGTTCTCGCGTATGGTCGGTGAAGACGGTCAGGTCGTGCTGGCTGACATCAATAACTCTATGCTCAAAGTGGGCCGCAGCAAGCTGCGCGATCGCGGTATCGTCGGTAACGTGGCCTATGTGCAGGCCAATGCCGAAGAGCTGCCGTTCCCGGATAACTACTTTGACTGCATTACCATCAGTTTCTGTCTGCGCAACGTCACCGACAAAGACAAAGCACTGCGTTCGATGTTTCGCGTGCTCAAGCCAGGCGGTCGCCTGCTGGTGCTGGAATTCTCCAAGCCAGTGATAGAGCCGCTGTCAAAAGTTTATGACGCCTATTCGTTCTATGTTTTGCCTCGAGTAGGAGAAATGGTAGTGGGTGATGCTGACAGCTACCGCTATCTGGCCGAATCTATCCGCATGCACCCGGATCAGGCCACACTGGAAACTATGATGCAGGAAGCCGGTTTCGAGCAAACCCGCTTCCATAACCTGACGGGCGGCATTGTTGCCCTGCACCGTGGTTATAAATTCTGAGGTCCGGATGCCAGTTGATGCTTTAGTCACCGCAGTGGTGGAAACCGCCCTGAATGCTTTGCTGAAAGATGAAGAGGCCAGTCAGCGTCGTCTGGCGCGTCTGCGTGGCAAAGTGATCAGCGTGCAGATAAATGATTTCGGCAAGCAGCTGTTCTTTGTGTTCAGTCAGCAAATAGATGTGCTGGCCGCCTATGAAGGCGAGGCGGACTGCCGCCTGGCCCTGAGTCTGGCCGCGCTGCCTGAACTGCGTGAGCAGGCCAATCTCACCCAGCTGATCAAAGCCGATAAACTGGCACTGGAAGGGGATATTCAGCTCGCCCAGCAGTTTTCCGCACTGCTCAGTGGCCTGAAGCCGGATGTGGCGGAACGTTTATCTCGTTACAGCGGGGATGTGGTTGCCCATACAGTCGTGAGCGGTGCCCGGCACAAGCTGGCGGGACTGCAGCACCTGCTGGGTGAGCGCCGCCGCGATCTGGGCGAAATCGTCACTGAAGAATGGCGACTGGCGCCGCCGGCGCTGGAAATTGCCCATTTTGCCGACCAGGTCGACGAAGCCGCCTCACAACTGGCCCGTCTCGAAGCCCGGATTCACAAGCTGGCTGAACGGCTGGCGCAACCCACTAGCCCGTCCTGATAGCCCATGAGCCGTTTTTCCGAAATTAAGCGCCTATACCAGATTACTGCCGTCCAGCTGCGATACGGGCTGGATGATTTATTGCCGGACGATCCGCGTACCCGGCTGCCGAAACTGATGCGAAAAAGCCTGTTCTGGATCCGTAACCAGCATCCGGACAAACCTTTGGGTGAGCGTTTGCGGCTGGCGTTACAAACGCTGGGGCCGGTGTGGGTGAAGTTCGGTCAGATGATGTCGACCCGACGTGACCTGTTTCCGCCGCACATTGCTGATCAGCTGGCGTTGCTGCAAGACAGGGTAGCCCCTTTTGACGGCGCCCTGGCCCGAAAGCAGATTGAAAAATCGTTAGGCGGGCCGCTGGATACCTGGTTTGCCGATTTCGACCAGACGCCGCTGGCCTCGGCATCCATTGCTCAGGTCCACACTGCTACACTGAAAGAGAGCGGCCGGGAAGTGGTGCTCAAGGTGATCCGCCCGGACATCCTGCCTGTGATTCAGGCCGACATCAAACTCATGTATCGCATGGCCCGTTTGCTGTCTCGCTTTATGCCCGAGGCGCGTCGCCTGCGACCGGTGGAAGTGATCCGGGAATATGAAAAAACCTTGCTCGATGAGTTGGATCTGATGCGTGAAGCGGCTAATGCCATTCAGCTAAGACGCAACTTCGAGGGCAGCGATTCACTCTATGTACCTGAAGTGTTTACCGATTATTCGCACAGTAATCTTCTTGTCATGGAACGTATCTATGGTATCCAGGTGTCTGATGTCGAGGCACTGAAAGCCAACGGCACAGACATGAAGCTGCTGTCGGAAAAAGCCGTGAATGTGTTCTTCACTCAGGTCTTTCGTGACAGTTTCTTTCATGCGGATATGCATCCGGGCAACATTTTTGTGTCGCACAAGAATCCGGTTGATCCACAGTGGATTGCGTTGGATTTTGGTATCGTGGGTACCCTGAATCGTGAAGATAAGCGCTATCTGGCGGAAAACCTGCTGGCGTTTTTTAACCGGGATTACCGCAAAGTGGCTGAGCTGCATGTGGATTCAGGCTGGGTGCCGCCCGATACCAATGTCGACGAATTTGAATTTGCGATTCGTACCGTGTGTGAGCCAATTTTCGAGAAACCGCTGGCAGATATCTCCTTTGGCCACGTGCTGCTGAACCTGTTCAATACGGCACGACGCTTTAATATGGAAGTCCAGCCTCAGCTGGTGCTGCTGCAAAAAACCTTGCTGTATGTTGAAGGGTTAGGAAGGCAGTTGTATCCGCAGCTGGATCTCTGGGATACCGCTAAGCCGTTTCTGGAAGACTGGATGTCGCGTCAGGTCGGGCCGCAGGCCATTATTGGTGCGGTACGGGACAAGGCGCCTTTCTGGGCCGAGAAATTACCTGAATTGCCGGAACTTCTATATGACAGTTTGCGCCAGGGCAAGGTGATGAATCAGCGGATTGATAAACTGTACGACAATTTCATGACCAGCCGTCGTCAGCAAGCCCAGGCCAGGTTCTGTTTTGGGGTTGGGGCGACGCTGATTATATGCTCTGCCATACTTTTTAGTAATCAGGTGGATGTTTATCCGGTCGTATCGGCCACAGCTGGTGCGATGTGCTGGCTGTTTGGCTGGCGGGCTTACACAAAATAACGGCTGTGCTGCTGTGTGGCACCGCGTTTTATGAATCTTATTGAGGAAAGGTAAACATGGGTGGAATCAGTATCTGGCAACTCTTAATCGTTGCCCTGATCATCGTCTTATTATTCGGGACCAAAAAGTTACGCTCAATGGGCGGTGACTTAGGGTCGGCGGTCAAAGGTTTTAAAAAAGCCCTGAGTGACGACGACGAAGCGAAAAATAAGGCCGATGCCGATTTTGAGCAAAAGTCGCTGGCGGATAAAAAAGAGGCCGCTGAGCCACAGAAAAACCCAAAAGATAAAGAGCAGGTTTAACGCGTGTTTGATATCGGGTTCTGGGAGCTGATATTAATTGCCATAGTCGGTCTGGTCGTTCTTGGACCGGAGCGGCTGCCTGTGGCGATACGTTCAGTCTCGCAGTGGGTCAATGCGGCCAGAAACATGGCCAGTGCGGTGAAGACTGAGCTGTCTCAGGAACTGAAAATTCACGAACTGCAGCAGGACTTGAAAAAGGCCGAGCAGGCGGGCATGAAAGATCTGTCTCCTGAGCTGCAAAAGTCAGTCGACGAGCTGAAAGAGGCCGCGGCATCGGTGCAACGCCCTTACGCTAAGGCGGACTCTGAGCCTCAGATCACGCCTGAAAGTGCGGCGGCAGATGACCGTCCGCCGGCGGATTATCATCAGGATGACCCGGTGCAGCCGCATCCAACTTCATCGCAAAAACAGGATTAATTACGCCTCATGTCGAGTGTGGAAGACACCCAGCCCTTGTTCAGTCATCTACTGGAACTGCGTAACCGGCTGCTCCGTTCTATCCTGAGTGTCCTGGTGGTGTTTCTCTGCCTGGTGTGGTTTGCCAATGACATTTACAGTCTGCTGGCGGCCCCGTTGGTGGAGAGACTGCCGGAAGGCACCAGCATGATTGCCACTGATGTGGCCTCTCCTTTCTTTACGCCGATCAAGCTGACGCTGGTCGCCTCTGTGTTTCTGGCCGTGCCTCTGATCCTGTATCAAATCTGGGCGTTTGTCGCGCCGGGTTTATACAAGCACGAGCGCCGGCTGGTAATGCCGCTGCTGTTTTCCAGCTCTCTGCTGTTCTATTGCGGTGTGGCCTTTGCGTATTTTGTGGTGTTCCCGCTGGTGTTCGGCTTTTTTACCAGCATAGCCCCGGAAGGGGTGCAGGTGGCGACCGATATCGCCAGTTACCTGGACTTTGTCCTGGCGCTGTTCCTGGCGTTTGGTATCGCCTTTGAAATTCCGGTGGCGATTATTCTGCTGTGCTGGACCGGCGCGACCGATCCGCAGAGCCTGCGCCAGAAGCGGCCCTATATCATAGTGGCGGCGTTTGTTGTGGGTATGCTGCTGACCCCGCCGGACATTATTTCCCAGACCTTGCTGGCGATTCCTATGTGCCTGCTGTTTGAGGTCGGCTTGTTCTTCTCGCGCTTCTATATTCGCGCCAATGAGCAGGCGCCGTCCGAAGAAGATTAAGTCGCTTTTTGCTGACTGATTGCTGAAAAACAGCCGCCCGGTGCGGCTGTTTTTGTTTCCGCGGTTTTTCTTTGTCACCACCCGGTGTGTAGAATGGGGTTCTTTTTCTGCGGATAGCACAGTGATGATAGATATTGGCGTCAACCTGACCAACAGCCGTTTTGATAAAGACAGGGAAGCTGTCATCGCCCGTTCGCAGCAGGCTGGTGTTACCGCCCTGATCCTGACCGGCACCAGTGAAGATGAGAGCCGGCAGGCGCTGGCGATGGCGCATCAGTGGCCGGGCTACTGCTTCAGTACCGCTGGTGTGCACCCGCACGATGCCAAATCGGTGTCGGACTTCTCTCTGCCCGCGATTCGCGAACTGGCGGCCGATCCGGCTGTGGTCGCGCTTGGCGAATGCGGTCTGGATTTCAACCGTGATTTTTCGCCCCGCCCACAGCAGGAAGCTGTTTTTGAGGCGCATTTGGTGCTGGCGGCTGAGCTGAAAAAGCCGGTGTTCATGCATTGCCGGGATGCTCATGAGCGCTTTCTGGCGATACTCAAACCCTGGCGCGATAAACTGCCGGCGGCGGTGCTGCATTGCTTTACCGGCAGTGAGCAGGAGCTGAAAGATTGCCTGGCGCTGGATCTGCACATTGGTATCACCGGCTGGATCTGCGACGAGCGCCGGGGCACCGAGTTGCGCAATATCGTGCGGCATATTCCGGGCAACCGGCTGATGATAGAAACGGACTGTCCTTATCTGCTGCCGCGCGATCTGCGGCCCAAGCCCAAGTCCAGCCGCAATGAACCGGCGTATTTACCCCATATCGCACAAGCGGTGGCAGCGTGCCGGCAACAGTCGCCCGAGGAGTGCATGGCGGCGGCTTTTTCAACAACCCGGGCATTTTTTCAGATCGAGCCAGCGTAAACCTTTGTTCGATGATAATATGAAGCGCAACTGTGATTGACTGCGGTACGCGTTGCCGCATAACCAACAAGGAGTGAGCAGTGTCTGTATCTATTCAGGGGGCATTTCCGGCCCGTCGTATGCGCCGTGTGCGCAAGCAAGATTTCAGCCGCCGACTGACGGCAGAAAATCAGATTTCAGTAAACGACCTGATCTATCCCATGTTTATCCTGCTGGGTAAAAACCGCCGTGAGCCGGTGGAATCCATGCCGGGTGTGGAGCGTCTGTCAATTGATCTGATGCTGCTGGAAGCTGAGTACCTGTCCAAGCTGGGTGTGCCGGCCATTGCCTTGTTCCCTGTGGTGTCGCAGGACTTCAAGAGTGTTTGCGCCGCCGAGGCCTATAACCCTGAAGGCCTGGTACAGCGCGCGGTGCGTCTGCTGAAAGAGCATGTACCCCAGATGGGAGTGATCACGGATGTGGCACTGGACCCGTTCACCACCCACGGTCAGGACGGCATCATTGATGACAACGGCTATGTGATCAACGATGAAACGACGCAAGTACTGGTCAAGCAGGCCTTGTCACACGCTGAAGCCGGTGCGGACGTCGTGGCACCGTCTGATATGATGGATGGCCGTATCGGCGCCATCCGCGAAGCGTTAGAAGAAGCCGGCTATATCCATACTCAAATCATGGCGTATTCAGCCAAGTACGCGTCTAACTATTACGGCCCGTTTCGTGATGCGGTCGGCTCGGCGAGCAACCTCAAAGGCGGCGATAAGAAAACCTACCAGATGGATCCGGCCAACATCGATGAAGCATTGCATGAAGTGGCGATGGATGTGCAGGAAGGAGCGGACATGGTGATGGTGAAACCAGGTATGCCTTATCTGGATGTGGTGCGTCGGGTGAAGACAGAACTGCAGGTGCCGACGTTTGCCTATCAGGTCTCAGGGGAGTATGCCATGCACATGGCGGCGATCCAGAATGGCTGGCTGAAAGAAAAAGAAACCGTGATGGAATCTCTGCTGTGCTTCAAGCGTGCCGGTGCTGACGGTATTCTGACTTACTTTGCCAAGTCGGTGGCCGAATGGCTGGCGGCGGAAGCTGCAGAACGTCAGGCCAGTGTGGCCGACAGAAAGTAAACGCCTCAGAAAAGCGAGCCCGGCTCGCTTTTTTCTTGCCTGATGATCAGGGCTTAACGTTGCGATTGATCGGGTTTTGCAGCGAGATCAGGGTTTCTGTCGATTGCACTTCATCAATGGCCTGGAGCTTGTCAATGAGCACATACTGCAGCTCTTCAATCGAGCGGCACATCAGCTTGACGAATATATTGTAGGCCCCTGTGGTGTAGTAGGCTTCCACCACTTCGTCGAGTTCATTGAGTTTTGCCAGAGCGGAATGATAATCTCTGGCCGCATTCAGATTGATACCAATAAAGCAGCAGACGTCATATCCCAGAAGCTTAGGGTTGATAATCACTTCAGTTCCAGTAATGATGTTGGCGGCGCGCATTTTTTCGACACGGACATGGACGGTGGCCGGGCTGACATTGAAGCGCTTGGCCATTTCGGCATACGGGATCCGGGCATCGTGCATCAGGGCATTCAGAATATCTCGGTCTAAATCATCAAGACGAGGTAGCGGGGTCATGGCATCTTTCCGTGGTAGTTCGCAACTACTGCATCATATACTGGCTCGACTCATGACGCACGGATTAGGATCGGATCACAATCACGGCATAAATAAAGGATATCACTGTCTCTTCATGCGCTTAGTTCTCTTGCTACTGGTACTTGTCATACCCAGATTGGCGCTGGCTGAAGCTAATGTGCTGGTGATTCATTCCTATCATCAAGGTATGCAATGGACGGATGCCCAACAGGCTGGGCTGGAAGCCGCCCTGCGTTCTGAATCGGTGCGTCTGCAGGTCGATTATATGGACAGCAAACGCTACCAGTCGCCCTGGTATCTGGATCAGCTGGTGGATGTATACCGTGCCAAACTCAGCAGTGAAAAGTTTGATGCCATCCTGGTGACCGACGATAACGCCTTGTGGCTGGTCAATCAGCTGTCAGATGAAATCGGCCCGACGCCTGTGCTGATGTCGGGCATCAATACCTACAAGCCCGCCAAGCATGCCAATCTGACCCGGATTGGTGGTGTACTGGAAGCCAATGATGTGTCGGCCAATATTAATTTAATTCAGACCATTCAGCCCGATGTCCGGCAGTATTATTTTATTACCGATCACACCGCAACCGGGCGTGAGCTCTGGCAGGATGCCCAGCGCTATCTCAGCCAGCATCCTGAGTTGGATTACACCTATCTCAGTCCGCAGTCGTTTGCCGACTTGTTTGAGGTAGTCGGCCAGTTACCGCCTGATTCTGCGATTATTTTCCTCAGTTATTTTGTTGATGGTAACGGGGTGTATATGTCGGGCCGTGAGCTGATGCAGACCCTGACCCGCAAGGCCAGCGTGCCTGTGTATGTGTCCTACCGTTTTCTGTTGGAGGACGGCGCACTGGGTGGGGTGGTCAGCCGCGGTTACGATCAGGGCATGATACTGGGGCAGTTGTTAAAGCAGGTGCTGAACGATACGAATACTCATTATCCAGTGTTCCGGAACAGTCCCCGCCAGGTAATGTTTAATTACCCGGCCATGCAACGCTGGAATGTGACTGTGGACAAGGAGCAGGTGTCGCTGGTGAACCGGCCGCTGAGCTGGTTTGACAAGTACGCCGGTCAGGTCAGGCTGTTCAGTCTGGTGCTGGCGGTGATGCTCTCGGTGATCCTGCTGCTGATTGTGATTATCCGGCGCCTGCGGCGCAGTGAAAGAAAACTGACCCAAAGCCGGACAATGTTCGAAGGGGTGTTTGACCAGAGTTTCCAGTTCATTGCCATCTTGCACCCGAGCGGTCAGCTGCAATCGGCCAATCTGGCGCTGCAGGATTTGCTCGGCCGCTCAGTGATCAAATATGACCGCCCATTCTGGGACTGGGGCTGCTGGGAGCGGACCAGCACAGAGCAGCTAAAACAGTCTTTCCTTTCGGCGACCAGCAGCCAGCTGGTGAGATTTGAAACCGGTATCAACAGCAGTGAAGACGGCACGCGGATACTGGATATCTCCATCAAACCCCTGCCCCATACTGACGGTGTCGAGGGGCAGTTACTGCTTGAAGCCCGGGATGTGACTTCCCGCCATCATATGGAAGAAAAACTGCGGGAACGGGAAATCAGCTACCGCCTGCTCTACGAACAGCAGCCGGTGATCTTGCTGGCGATCAATCAGCACGGCCGCATTCAGTCTGTGAATCAGTTTGCCACTGAGTTACTGGGCTACAGCAAGCGGGAAATGCTGGGCCATAAAGTGACCGACTTTTACCTGGACGATGAAGAGATCCCCCAGCATTTTATTTCGGCCCATCAGGGCAAAGATGACCAGAACGTCTGGCGGCGCCAGCTGCGCTATACCAGTGCCAGCGGCAAAGCGGTCTGGATTCGGGAAACCATACGATCTTCCGTATCTCAGCATCAGTTGCTGCTGGTCGGTGAAGACATTACCAGTACCCGCGAGCTGGAAGCCAAACTCGAATACCAGGCAAATCATGACTACCTGACCAGTTTGTTCAACCGCAGCTATTTCGAGCGCCAGCTTGACGTGTCGTTATCCGAAGCCAGAGACAAAGGTGCCCGTCATGCCATGCTCTATCTGGATCTCGATCAGTTTAAAGTCATTAATGATACGGCAGGCCACGAAGCCGGCGATGAAGCGCTCAAGCAAGTGGCCTGGCTGCTGCGGGGGATTATGCCGCATAAGGCGACGCTGGCACGGCTGGGCGGCGATGAATTTGCCATCATTCTCAGCCACTGTGAAGTGGAAGGAGCGCTGCGTCTGGGCGCGGAAATCCTGCATCTGCTGGAAGAAAGCGAGTTCTACTGGCAGAACACCCGTTTCAGCCTGAGTGCCTCGATCGGCATCCGGTTGATTGATGATACTGCCGGTTCCCCTCAGCAGGTGCATGCCCAGGCCGATACGGCGTGTTATGCCGCCAAAGATGAAGGCCGCAACCGCCTGCATTTGTACCGTCCGGATGATGAAGAATTGCAACGGCGCGAGCGGGAAATGGCGTACGTCAACCATATCCGGCGTGCGCTTGATGAACAGCGGTTTGAACTCTATGCTCAGGCGATTGCACCGCTGGCAACGGCGTCCGCCGGTCATCACTATGAAATTCTGATCCGGATGCGCAGCAGCGACGGGGCAATGGTACCGCCCGGGCTGTTTATGCCAGCAGCTGAACGCTACAACCTGGCACATCTGATCGACCGGTATGTGGTTAACGCGGTTCTCCTTTGGCTGGAAGCACACCCGGAAGCCGTTGCGTCGCTCAAGCTGTGTTCGGTTAACCTGTCCGGACAGTCGATGGGCAATCCTGATTTTGTCGATTTTCTGCTGGCGCGTATTAGCCAATCCAGTGTGCCGGCCAGTAAGCTGTGTCTGGAAATTACCGAAACCGCCGCGATCGGCAACATGAGTGAAGCCATTGAGTTATTCACTCAGCTGAAAGCGCTGGGGTGCCTGATTTCGCTGGATGATTTCGGCGCCGGTCTGTCATCCTTTGGTTACCTGAAACGCCTGCCCGTTGATCTGATCAAAATTGACGGTATGTTCGTCCGTGACATTGCCGATGATGAAGTCGATTTTGCCATGGTGAAAGCCATTAACGATCTGGCCAAGAAAATGGGTAAGCAGACAGTTGCTGAGTTTGTCGAAAACGAAGCCATTTTGCGGCGTCTGGAGCTGCTGGGGGTGGATTATGCGCAGGGTTACCAATTTGGTAAACCTATGCCTTTGGCCCGGCTGGTGGAGAGTTTAACCCTTTCTTCAGCAGCAGAGACGATCCTGTAAATCCCTCTTGATAGTTGGTATCGCGTGTTCAAGGGGAGTGCTACTTTATCCGCTGCCTTGTTGCCGCTTGTCTTCCTTGTCAAAAAGTAGACCAATAACCGATCCCGATTGGGTATAATCCGCCACAATATATGGATTCCTGTCTGCCAGCCCCGTGCCGGGCGGACATTGTTTTGCGGAGACACCCGTGCAAATCGCTTTACTTTGTGAGCAACCTGAACGTCACGCCGAGCTGGCTGAACTGGCTGCCCGTTGGGGACTGGAGCATAATGCTCAAGCGCAGTTTGCGCTGTCTTTGACGGCAGAGCGTCTGGAATTGCTCAAGCAGGATGAACCCAAGCTAGGGGCGGTTTTTGTCGATCTGGCCGGTGGCGCCGCCGCGCACAGACGCAAGTTTGGCGGCGGGCGTGGTCAGGCTATCGCCAAAGCCGTGGGCCTGAAAAGCGGTGTCACACCGACTGTACTGGATGCCACGGCGGGGCTGGGCCGTGATGCGTTTGTGCTGGCATCTCTGGGTTGCCGGGTACAGATGGTTGAGCGCCATCCTGTGGTGGCGGCATTGCTGGAAGACGGTTTGCGCCGCGCTTGCGCCGATGCGGAAATCGGCGGCTGGGTGAGTGAACGTATGAGCCTGTTACATGCTACCAGCCAGGATGCGCTCACTGGATTGGCGGCAGATCCTGACTATGTGTTACCGGATGTGGTGTATTTAGATCCTATGTTTCCCCACAAAAAGAAATCGGCTCTGGTAAAGAAAGAAATGCGCGTGTTCCAGAGTCTGGTCGGTGCTGATATGGATGCCGATCAGCTGTTGACGCCGGCGCTGACATTGGCGAACAAACGTGTAGTGGTCAAGCGTCCTGACTATGCCCCCTGGTTGGATGGTCAATCGCCGTCAACCGTGATCAATACCAAGAAGAACCGCTTTGATGTGTATGTCAAAGCGGCTATGAAGTAGCCGCTGACGGCTGTTGGCTGTTGCAGGTTGGAGAAAGCCGAAATGTCCAGGTCATTGTGCAAGTACCGTCGTTCAGAGATCAGCGAGAAGATTGCGTCAATTGCTGAGTTGGTGAGTGCGCCCCAGTATTTTTGCCGTAGCTGTGCCAGGGTCGCCAATGGTAAATCTTCTCTCTGCAAACCGGGTCGCTTACCCGTGCAGGGCCAGAAGAGGGTGCCAGCGACGATCCCATCGGTCACTGCGGCATCTGTGATGGCCCCGTCGCCTGTCTCAGGTCAGGAGCCGGCGTTGCCGCCTGTGGGTGAGCGATTGGAAAGCGGTGCCATGGTGGGGGTGCCGGTGGGTTTGCTGAGCGTGTCGGTCAAGAAACTGGATAAGAAGCTGCGCAAGCTGGCTAAAAAGAAACGTAAACGCCTCAAGAAAACCGACAAGTACCTGAAGAAGGCGGAAAAGTACCGGAAGAAATCTGAGCAGATACAGCGAAAATTCGACAAGCTGATCTATAAAGCCAGTGCCTGATCATTGCCTGCAGCCCGGTAAATAAAAGAAGCCTCCGTTAACGGAGGCTTCTTGGTTTCAGGGGGAACTGAATCAATCAGGATTCTTTAATCAGCACAGCTGTCATCAGGCAAGTGATTACCGCAACAATAATGCCAGAAACAATTAACCAAGGGAGCATAGCCTTACTTCCATCTATAGCGCTAAAAGAGGCCACATTGAATAGTTTTTAAATACTTCCATCAATAGCAAATATATATGATGAAATGGCTATTAACAGATGGATACAAAAGCGGATTAAATCTCGTTAATGCAATGTTAAATAGAACAAAAAAGCGCCTGTTACGGCGCTTTTTTACATTTGGTAACAGGTATGTCTGTCAGGTCAGATTTTGGCCGGCAGGGCCAGGGTTAAGCCTTCTTTTGATAAGCGGGCCGCGGCAGCTTTATCGTTCAGGGTTTCCAGTACCTCGACCAGGTAGCCGTAATCAGCGACAGTCGGGTGCAGTTCAATTGCCCGCTCAAGG
The DNA here is from genome assembly GCF_030547675.1 of Photobacterium sp. 2_MG-2023. Classification (NCBI taxonomy): domain Bacteria; kingdom Pseudomonadati; phylum Pseudomonadota; class Gammaproteobacteria; order Vibrionales; family Vibrionaceae; genus Photobacterium; species Photobacterium sp. 2_MG-2023. The sequence goes on along the minus strand of NZ_JAUOQQ010000016.1, from coordinate 74,709 downwards.
TGCGTGCGGGCTTCTTTGGCTTTACCGTCACGCAGATACAATTGTCCCAGCGCACTGTGGGTGGCTGCATTGTTACTGTCGTATTTCAGCAAATCCTGCAGTGTCACAATGGCGGGGTGATAATCGGTCAGTTTCAGCGTCGGCATCAGGCTGATCAGACGGGAATCAACCTTCTTGCGCAGTGCTTCGCGTAGTATGGTATAGCCTTCGCTGTCGGCGTTGCGGGCACACATCTCACGGACAAAGCAGGCGACCAGCTCCGGATTCTGTTTGGCTTTACGGCTCAGGCTGTTCCAGTGTCCCATCAGGCCATCACTGCCACTGTGCAGGCTGATCTGCGCCATCAAGCCGCACTCGGCCTGTTCCTCTAATTTATCCAGCTGCTCGCCGCTCAGGCTGCCGTACTTTTTCAGCGGGGCAATAAGGCCCAGCAGAGCTGGCCAGTCTTCCAGCTGTACATAGCATTGCTTCAGCAGTTCCAGTAACAGCGGATTACGCGGATGGCTGCTTTTCATCTCCTGCAGAGTGGCGACAGCTTCTTCATATTGATGCTGCTGGCACTGCAGTCTGGCGCGGGTCAGTGCTACCGCCAGGCTGTCGTTGTCCTGTTCGGCCGCCAGACGCAGGTATTCGTCACGCTGATGCAACTGCCCCTGTCCCTGCGCGGCTTCCGCTGCGGCAAGATAGTTCAGTAACGGGGTTTCGCTGTGATTCGCCGATTTGACGACCAGCTTTTCCGCTTGTTTCCAGTCACCTTCCAGTACTTTGACCAGGCCGCTGGAAGTCAGCTCACGTGCTTTGCGGGTTTTACGGCCGGAGAACCAGCCGCGGGTGACACTGCTCAGTGACAGCAGCCACTTCAGCAGATGCTCAAGCAGAAAAAACGCACCGAAAAGTACAATAACCAGTAAGAGCAGCGTGGTCAGGCTCATTTCCAGTGTCTGGTTGGCGGCGGAGATCAGCACATAGCCCTGGTTGCCGGCCAGCATGGGACCGACAACGATGCCGGCAATCAGCGCGGCGACCAGCAGGAGAAGTTTAATCATGCCGGATCCTCCTCAGTCTTAATGGGAGCGATTTGTTGCCGCAGGCGCTGGTTCACCAGATCCGCTAACAGCGAGGGTGATTTCAGCTGCTCAGGGTAGCTGGCTTCAATATTCTGGCCGGCCATCTCATTGAGGCCTTTAATGAAGCTCTGCGTTTTAACATCGTCAGTGTTGTAGAACTGGCTGGCCCAGTCTTTGGCCATGGTCAGGGACTGGGTGTACAGCTCACCCTGTTCGCGATACACAGCTTTAATGGCGGTTTCCAGCTTGGATTTGATGTTTTCCTGCAGGTAGAAATCCTGTTCCGGGGACAAGAGCGGAATGACATTGCCATCGCGCTTACGGTAAGTCACAAAGTGTTCGCTGAACTGCTTCAGGGAAGTCATCAGGTTGGACTGCCAGTCGGACACCGACTCGCTGACCGTTTCACTTTGTGGCTGTTCCAGTGACTCAGGCACGATCGCGTTGGCCAGCGGCAAATTGGCGACCATCTGCTGCAGGCTGGTCAGGCGTAATACGATACCGTCACGGTCAACACGGGCCACGGCTTTGAGGCTGGCAATGTCGTCGTTCATGGCACTGCGCAGTGCCGTCAGGCTCGGATCATTGAGCTGGGCAAGGCGGTTATCGGCAGTTTCCAGTAATACGGTGGCACTGGCCACATCGTGCTCCAGCCAGAGTTTGCGCCCCGCCATACGGGTCAGGTAATCCGCTTCGGCCAGTAACCAGTCATTCGGGCGACGGCCTTTGACTTCCGACATCGCCAGCTGCAGGCCTTTAATGTCATTGTTCTGCTGCTCCAGCTTGCCTGAGGCGCTGAGTAAGCGCTGATCAACCTCACTTCTGACATCCTGGGTATTTTTAGCCAGCTCGCTTTTCAGGGTATTGAGCTGGGCTTGCAGCGCATTCACCTGTGCCAGCTGGTCACGGTTTTGCTGGTGGCCGTGATAATACAGGCCAGCACCCAACAGGATAACCAGAGCAATGGCGACCCAGCCGGTTTTGCTGCCTTTGCCTGACTCGGCGGGGGCAGCAGGCTGGCTGGCGGCAGACGACTTGGGTGGCGTGCCGGCAGTGTGTGGCGTTTCCTTGGCCTTGGAAGAGGCATCAGACTGCTTGTCTGTCTTAGGGGTATCGTTATTGGTTTTCTTCTCAGTCATCCGTTTATCCCGTTGTGCCTGTTGTACTTAGTGTAGCAAGCAGTGTGGCATTGCTGGCACTGCCCACAGTCGTTATATGGCAAAAGCCAATGTCCCTGGCTTGACGGGCAATTCGCTTGCTGGGTACCAGCAAGTGGCATGTCATCAGCCATGGCTTTGCCTGCGCCGGCATCAGTCGGTACAGGTATTCCAGTTGCTGACCACTGGTGACCACCAGTGAGTCCACACCCTGTTGTTGCCACTGCTGGCTCAAAACAGCGCCATTGAGTGCCAGCCAGTGTCGGGCATAAGTTTCACAGTAGGAAACATTGGCCTGACGTTCAGCCAGTGTCTCGAAAATCAGTTCGCGGCCGCCGTTGCCGCGCAGTATCAGTACATTGCGCCCTGCCGGTGTCATCAGTGCTGGCAGGGCCAGCAGCCCCTCACTGTCTTCCTGCTGCGGTGCATCGACATGCTGACCGCAGGCGTTTGCCAGTGTGGCGGCGGTTTGCTGGCCGACGGCGATATAATGAAGGCTATCGGGCCAGCAAATCTCTTTTTCGGTCAGGTAAGTATGTGCCATTTTTACCGCGTGGGGGCTGACAGCAATAAGACAATCGCCTTTTTTCAGTGTGGCGAGCTGATCACCCAGAGTCAGCAGGCCGGCACCGGGGGCTATGGTCAGCAGTGGCTGAACCAGTGCCTTGATGCCTTGAGCGGCCAATGCTTGTGCCAGTGCCTCGCCGTGCGGGGCCGGTCGGGTGATCAGGACTGTCATTCGGCCTCGTCGTACAGTCGGGTCAGTATCTCGCGAGCCCCGCGTTCGAGCAGCTCTTCGGCCAGTTGAGTGCCCAGGTTTTCCGCCTCCGCAATCGGTCCGCGAATTTCACCGGCGACAATTTTGCTGCCATCCGGCTCACCCACCAGAGCGCGTAACCAGATTTGATCGCCTTCCAGTTCAGCATAGCTGCCGATAGGCACCTGACAGCCGCCTTCCAGCCGGTTGTTCATCGCCCGCTCACATAAAACGCGGGTGGTGGTGGTGGTGTCACTTAAGGCCTCCAGCAAGCCGCGGATACGGGTATCGTCCAGACGGCATTCAATGCCTACGGCGCCCTGGCCGACAGCCGGCAGGCTGACTTCAGGGGCAAGGGCACAGCGGATGCGGTCGTCCATTTTCAGGCGCTTCAGACCGGCACAGGCCAGCACTATGGCGTCGTACTCGCCTTCATCCAATTTCCGCAGACGGGTCGCTACGTTGCCGCGCAGGGTTTTAATCTGCAGATCCGGGCGGCTGGCCAGCAGCTGGCACTGGCGACGCAGGCTGGAGGTGCCAACTATGGCGCCTTGTGGCAGCGCGTCCAGATCGGCGTAGTGATTGGACACGAACGCATCGCGCGGGTCTTCACGCTCACAGATAGTGACCAGTCCCAGACCGTCGGGGAATTCGACCGGCACATCTTTCATGGAGTGGACTGCAATATCAGCGCGACCTTCCAGCATCGCCTGTTCCAGCTCTTTGACAAACAAACCTTTACCACCCACTTTGGCCAGCGGGGTATCAAGAATGATGTCGCCTTTGGTGACCATAGGAACCAGTTCGACAATAATGCCTGGGTGGGCCTGCTCCAGTGCGGCCTTAACATATTCCGCCTGCCATAGGGCGAGTGGGCTTTTTCGGGTTGCGATCCGGATTGGCATCTCAGTCATAGCTTGGGGGTCCATCTAATTGCTCTAAATATACTAATCGTACCACTCCGATACGGGTAAGGTAATGTAGATGTTGTTGCCGGTGCGGTGAAGCGCATTTGTCCGGTTCTGTGATATCGCTTATGGGAGATATGTCACATTACTGAGTGTGATCTGGCTTCCAAAGTCCAAGGTGCTGGCGATTTCGAGTCATTGTACTATTTTGTGGTGATACAGAATGGAATTGAGCATCACGAAGCAGGTTTCCGCTTGATTGACCGTGCAGACTTTACGGAATGCCTGAAAACTGTTAGATTGATCACGTTTTTGCTCACGAATGGCTCACAGAGTCCCCTAACGATGACAAGATTCGGGCCGCTCTGGATGCTGGTAGCTCTTGGAAGAGTAATTTGCAAAATTATATTAATACCTTAATTGGCAGGTTGGATAAGCATAACCACCGTCGGGTTGAACGTGCGCGTCTTGCCATGAACGCACAATCTGAGCAGGTGTTCAGTGTGCTGCCTGTGCTGTTGCATGTTAACCATCCCGCATTGCCTGGCTACCAGGATGCCGAAGTACCGCAAGGTATTGCGTCATTTGTTCCTACATCACGTCAGTCGACGCTGATCCGTGAGCATTTTGCTTTCGATCTTCCCGCTTCTTTTTTTCATGACTCACCGGATGGTGACATTCTGGGTTTATACGCGATGGGCAGCACCTCGTCGCTGGGCCAGAGCCTGACCAGTGATCTGGATATCTGGGTTTGTATCCGCACCCGTATGCCGTTAGATGAGCGTGAAGCGCTGCTTACCAAGTGTAAAGCCGTGTCCGGCTGGGCGCAGACACAGGGCGTGGAAGCCAACTTTTTCCTGATCGATGATAACCGTTTCCGCCATAACCGTTCGGAAGCCCTGAGTGGCGATAACTGTGGTTCCAGTCAGCATTTGCTGTTGCTGGACGAGTTTTACCGCTCGGCCGTGCATTTGGCAGGACAGCGCTTCCTGTGGTATCTGGTACCGCCGGAAATGGAAGAGTGTTATGACGATTACGTCGCTTATCTGGCGGCCAATGGTTATATCAACCGCGATGAGTGGATTGATTTTGGCGGCCTGTGCCGCATTCCGGCTGAAGAATATTTCGGTTCCAGCCTGTGGCATCTGTACAAAAGTATCGACTCTCCCTATAAATCGGTGCTGAAAGCCATTTTGCTGGAAGCTTATTCCTGCGAGTATCCCCACACGCAACTCCTGAGCGTGGACGGCAAGCGGCGCTTTTTCTCCGAGCAGTCGTCGCACTACGCGATGGATGCCTACTACCTGATGCTGGAAAAAGTGACCCGTTATCTGGAGCGGATTAACGATCATCGCCGTCTGGATCTGGTGCGTCGCTGTTTCTATCTGAAAACCCACGAAAAACTGACTCGTGAGCCCGGTATTGGCTCAGTTGCCTGGCGTCGTGAGGTACTGGCTGAGCTGACCTCTGAGTGGCAATGGTCCCGTGAGGTCATTGAAGAGCTGGATAACCGCCGCAACTGGAAGGTGGAGCAGGTCAAGCGGGCTCACAACGAGCTGCTTGACGCCCTGATGCTCAGTTATCGAAACCTGATCCTGTTTGCGCGCCGTAACGACATTACCTCGTCCATCAGCCCGGAAGATATCAGTATTCTGGCCCGTAAGCTGTATGCGGCCTTTGAGGTACTGCCCGGCAAAGTGACCCTGCTCAACCCGCAGGTGTCGCCAGACTTGCACGAAGGGGATCTGACCTTTATTCAGGTGCCTGCCGGCCGGACTAACACCGCGGGCTGGTACCTGTACAAGCAGCCGCTGGATCCGTACGCCATTCTGGGCCAGCCGTCGTTAGAGCATAACCGCTACCTGAGCAAACTGGTGGCCTGGGCGTATTTCAACGGCCTGCTGACCGAAACGACCAACCTGCACACTGTGGTGCGCGATTCGGCCATGGATATCGACAAGCTGTACCAGATGGTGAGCGATATCCGCAATACCTTTTCGATCCGCCGTCCCAAGCCAGGCCTGAAAGCCCTGTCCAGCCCGTGTGAAATCCGCCAGTTAGGGATTTTCATCAATCTGGAGCAGGACCCGACGGAAGAAATGAAAAGCCGGGCGGTGAAGTTTGATTTCAAAAATACCGATATCTTCAGCTTTGGCCCTGAACAGACCTGTCTGGTCGGCAGCGTTGATCTGGTTTACCGTAACTCATGGAATGAAGTGCGTACCCTGAACTTCAAGGGTGAAAACGCCATGATGGATGCACTGAAAACCATTTTGAGCAAGATGCATCAGGATGCCATTTCGCCCGAATCGGTCGATGTGTTTTGCTACAGCAAACACATGCGCGGGATGATCCGCAACCTGGTGTATCAGCTGGTGGCCGAGTGTATTGAGATGCGTCTGATGCCGGTGGAGCAGCAGGAGAAGCAGCGCCGTTTTAAAGCGATCCGCATTGGCAGCCAGACACATGGTTTGTTCTTTGAGCGTCGCGGGGTCTCGGTGCAGAAGCTGGAAAACTCGGTCGACTTCTACCGCTGTATTTCCAGTAATAAGCTGCTGGGCAGTGCTAGCGTGGTGATGGGGAAAACCGATGAGCCGCATCCGCCGTCCATTGTCGATGCTTACGCCAGTGAAGGCCTGATCCAGTTCTTCTTTGAAGACTGTGAAAACCACGGTTTCAATATTTATATCCTGGACGAAACCAACCGGATTGAAGTTTATCGCCAGTGCAGCGGCAACATGGATGAAATGGTCCATGGCGTGAACCGTTTTTATACCTCGGCGCAGGACAGGTTCAGTTACAGTTCGAATTTCATCAATTTTAACCTGCCTCAGTTCTACCATATTGTGTATGGCCAGGAGGGTGAGTGTCAGGTGTTACCTTACAAGAGCGGGTATCAGGCTGAGCGTCGGCTGGCGGCCGATAACCAGGCCAATATGGATGAAGCCGGCAAAGGCGGGCAGATGAGTCTGTCTTAAAGCTGTTTTGTCATATTGGGTGCCAGATTGCCGGCGCAGCAGAGAGTGTTATCTGCTGCGCCGGCATTGTTTTTACCAGTCGACACTTTCTTGCGCGTGAACCGAGCACTCGCGCTTAATCAGTGAAATCAGCTCTTCGCCGCTGCGGGTGCAGAGCCAGATCCCGTCGTTATATTTGAAGTGATAGCCGCCTGATTTGGATGCCACCCAGATTTCATGCAGCGGTTCCTGACGGTTGATGACGATCTGGCTGCGGTTTTCAAACTCCAGTGTCAGCACGTTGCCTGTTGTCTCATATTCGATGTCTGCGCCGGACTGATCGATGCCTTCCTCGATATGCATAAGTACCTGATCAGCCAGTTTATGAAATTCAGTATCGTTCATCCTGTAAGTCCTATTGCTTTTCCTAGTGTGGGTGCGATTATAGAGGGCATTGCAATCATTATCACTGGCTTTAAAAATGCGTACAGGTTTAATAGCAACATTTATTCTGACAGTACTGACATTGGCAGGCTGCGGCCAGAGTGGTCCGCTGTATATGCCAGCCGATGACACCGAACAGACAGAGCAAACCGAATAACCGCGGCCATAACAGGGAAGAGACCACATTGGATTATTTTAATTATCAGCAAGACGGCCAGCTTTACGCTGAAGATATCGCAGTAACTGACCTGGCTGAACGTTTTGGCACGCCGCTCTATGTATACTCCCGCGCGACCCTGGAACGCCACTGGCGTGCGTTTGACAGTGCGGTAGCTGATCATCCGCATCTGATCTGCTACGCGGTGAAAGCAAACTCAAACCTCGGGGTACTGAATGTGCTGGCCCGACTGGGTTCAGGGTTTGATATTGTCTCTGTCGGCGAGCTGGAACGCGTTATTGCCGCAGGCGGTGATGCCGGGAAAGTTGTTTTCTCCGGTGTCGGTAAAACCGCCGCAGAAATGCGCCGGGCGCTTGAACTGGACATCAAGTGTTTTAATGTTGAATCAGAGCCTGAGCTGGAGCGCCTGAATCAGGTTGCCGCTGAGATGGGCAAAGTGGCGTCTGTGTCGCTGCGCATCAACCCGGATGTGGATGCCAAGACGCACCCGTATATTTCCACCGGCCTGCGTGACAACAAGTTCGGCATTGCCTTTGACCGTGCCCCGGAAGTGTACCGTCTGGCACACAGCCTGCCGAATCTCAATGTGATTGGCATGGACTGCCATATCGGTTCACAGCTGACAGAGCTGACGCCCTTCATTGATGCCACAGATCGCCTGCTGGCCCTGATTGATACCCTGAAAGCAGAAGGCATAGTGATCCGCCATCTGGATGTCGGCGGTGGTCTGGGTGTGACCTACAATGATGAGCAGCCGCCACTGCCATCTGATTACGCGAAAGCACTGCTGGAGCGTCTGGAAAATCACATGGATCTGGAGCTGATTTTTGAGCCGGGCCGTGCGATTGCCGCCAATGCCGGTGTACTGGTGACCCGTGTTGAGTACCTCAAGCATACTGAGCACAAAAACTTCGCCATCGTTGATGCCGCCATGAACGATCTGATCCGCCCGACCCTGTATCATGCCTGGCAGGCGATAGTGCCGGTTGTTCCGCGTGACGGCGAGCCGCTGGAATACGACTTTGTCGGCCCGATCTGTGAAACCGGCGACTACATTGGTAAAGAGCGCCTGCTGAAGCTGGAGCAGGGCGATCTGGTCGCCGTGCGTTCTGCCGGTGCCTACGGGTTTGTGATGTCATCCAACTACAACACCCGTCCGCGTGTGGCGGAAATCATGGTAGATGGCGATCAGGCTCACGTGGTGCGTGAACGTGAAACACTGAGTCAGTTGTGGCAGTCTGAGAGCCTGTTGCCTTAACCCATAAGCGAGAGAACGCCGATGCAGTTTCAATTTTCTAAGATGCATGGTTTGGGCAATGATTTCATGGTCGTCGACTGTGTGACCCAGAACATCTTCTTCTCCCCGGACGCCATCAGGCGTCTGGCGGATCGGCATCGCGGGGTGGGTTTTGATCAGCTTCTGGTCGTAGAGCCGCCTTATGATCCCGAGACGGATTTTCACTATCGCATTTTTAATGCCGATGGCAGCGAAGTGTCGCAGTGCGGTAACGGGGCCCGTTGTTTTGCCCGCTTTGTCTCTATGAAAGGGCTGACCAATAAGTACCGGATCGCGGTCAGTACCAAGTCAGGCAAGATGGTGCTGCAGCTGGAGAACGACAACCAGGTGACGGTCAACATGGGCATCCCTGAGTTCACGCCGGAAAAAATTCCGTTCAAGGCCAAACAGGAAGAAAAAACCTACATACTGCGCGCGGAAGATAGCACCGTATTCTGCGGTGCCGCCAGTATGGGCAATCCGCACTGTGTGACCGTGGTGGATAATGTGGATACGGCGGATGTCGAGACGCTCGGCCCGCTGCTGGAAAGCCATGAACGTTTTCCTGAGCGGGTTAATGTCGGCTTTATGCAGGTAGTGTCGCGCGCTGCCGTCCGCCTGCGGGTCTACGAACGCGGTGCGGGCGAAACCCAGGCGTGTGGCAGCGGAGCCTGCGCTGCTGTCGCTATCGGTCAGCGCCAGGGCTTGCTGGACAGCAATGTGACCGTCAGCCTGCCCGGTGGCGATCTGCATATTCGCTGGGCTGGCGATGGTCAGCCTCTGTATATGACCGGGCCTGTTGCTCATGTGTTCGATGGCCAAATCACGCTCTGAAGTGTGGCAAATGGCAAGTTGCCGGTGGGGCTGTCTGGCCCCATTGAGCCTAACCAAATCTGCAAGTGATGACTGAGATGACCCAACTGAACCAACGCCCTGCGGATGATGAGGGTGCAGCGCTCAACCCGCAGGCGATCGCGGCTTTTTTAACTGCCAATCCTGACTTTTTTATCCAGCAGCCCGAGCTGCTGGAGCAGCTCAGGCTGCCCCATACCGAGCGCGGATCGGTTTCGCTGGTGGAGCGCCAGATGGAGCGGCTGCGCCATAAAGTGGCGGAACTGGAAAAGCAGATCGATGGCATGATGTCTGTCGCGGCCAGTAACAGCGCGTTATTTGCTGCCTTTGCTCGTGCCCAGCAGCAATTGTTTCAGACTCACAATATTTACCAGGCGCTGAGTGTGCTGACTGCACTGGCGACGGAACTGGATTTACGGGTCAGTGTACGGTTGTTTGACAGCATGGACGCCGAACTGTCGCTGAGCCGGCAGGCGTTTGAAGGGTTTCGACGCGCCCGGCTCAACCCGCAGGATGTTTATCTTGGCCGACTGCGCAGTGCCGAAAGCGAAATGCTGTTCGAACAGCCCCCTCAGCTGGGCTCATTCATCGTGCTCAAGCTGGGTGAATCGGAACGGCCTGACGGTGTACTGTGTTTTGCCAGCCGGGATGGCGGCCATTTTCAACCCGGGATGGACACCCTGTTTGTGACTCAGTTGGCCGACGTGCTGGGACGCTTGATCCGCCACTGGGAATACAGCCGTGAGGTTATTGAATGAGTTTGCCGGCCAGTCTGACCCGCTCACTTGACCGCTTTTACGAGTATCTGCGCAGTGAGCGGGAGCTGAGTCTGCATACCCAGCAGAACTACAAGCGCCAGCTGACCACAGTGGCTGAGCAGTTGCTCGAACTGGGGGTCTCCGACTGGCACACCTTAGATGCTGCCTGGGTTCGTCAGGTGGCGAGCAAAGGCATGCGGGACGGCCTCAAGGCCAGCAGCCTGGCGATGCGATTATCCGCGTTGCGCAGCTTTCTGGATTATCTGGTCCATCAGGGAGAGCTGAAGGCCAATCCGGCCAAAGGGGTATCAGCACCGCGTAAATCCCGGCCTCTCCCCAAAAACCTCGATGTCGATGAGATGGATCAGCTGCTCAGTGTTGATGAGAATGATCCCTTGTCGGTCCGGGATCGCGCCATGATGGAACTTATGTATGGCGCGGGCCTGCGCTTGTCGGAACTGGTTGGGCTGAACGTGAAAGACATCAGCCTGAGCAAGGGCGATCTGCGGGTGATAGGTAAAGGCGACAAAGAACGCATTGTCCCTTTTGCCGGCCTGGCCCGGGAATGGGTGGGGATCTGGCTGAAAATGCGCGGACAACTGGCCGCTCCCGGTGAACCGGCATTGTTTGTGTCCAAGCTGGGCCAGCGCATCTCCAACCGTAACGTGCAGAAACGTATGGCGGAATGGGGACAAAAGCAAGCGGTGTCCAGTCATATTAATCCACACAAACTGCGTCACAGTTTTGCCACTCATATGCTGGAGTCCAGCGGTGATCTTCGCGCGGTGCAGGAGCTGCTGGGCCACGCCAATCTCAGTACCACACAAATCTACACCCATTTAGACTTTCAGCATTTAGCCAAGGTGTATGATCAGGCACATCCGCGTGCCAAGAAGACCAAATAAGGAGCCGGTATCATGCAGTTTTACCGCAGTTTTCGTTCTCCCAAAGCACTCACCTTTGATCTGGACGATACCCTGTACGATAACCATCCGGTGATTCTGCGTGCCGAGCAGGCGATGTATGACTGGCTGGCCGCCGCGCATCCGGCTTCACATGCATTGACGCCCGCAGATTGGCAGCGGCTCAAATACCAATTGGCAAAGGACAATCCTATGTTGCGCCACGATGTCACCGAGTGGCGCCGGGTTATGCTGCGTACCGGTCTGATCCGGCTCGGCTATTCGCAGACCCAGGCCGCTGAGGCGACGGAAGAAGGGCTGCACATAGTATTAACCGTCAGAAATCAGGTCGATGTGCCTGATATGACCCATGCCGTGCTCAGCGAACTGGCCACGCGGGTGCCGCTGCTGGCGATCACTAACGGCAATGTGGACGCGGATAAAATCGGCCTGGGCCAGTATTTCTCCCGGGTATTGGTGGCAGGCCGTGACGGCTTGTCCAAACCGGCGCCGGATTTATTTATCCAGGCTCAGGCACTGTTGGGAGTGTCAGCAGCGGATATTCTTCATGTCGGCGATCACCTGATCAGCGATGTGGCCGGCGCCCGTCGCAGCGGTTTTCAGGCCTGCTGGTTTAATGATCAGTCACGTCAGATGCATCAGGAGTCTAAAGCGACATGGCTGCCGGATGTTGAAATCCACACTCTGGATCAGCTGCTGTTATTGGTGTGAGCCTATTCCAGTAAGCGGCTGGGCCGTCGCGCCAGGCCGGACAGATGATCCAGCGACACCAGCCCCGCGCCCCAGAATACATTCACCAGCAGCATCATGCCCCACAGCTGGTGGTCAAAAAAGCCTTTCTCCCACAGCAGCGGATAGGACACCACGGCTATGATGTTGAAGACAAACAGTAGCAGTGCCATCGGCCGGGTCAGCAAGCCCAGTACCAGAAACACAGGCACTATCAGCTCAGTTGCCGTGCCCAGATAGGCCGCTATCCGCCAGGGCAGCAGCGGAACCTGATATTCATATTCAAACAGATACAGGGTGCTGTCCCAGCTCTGGTATTTGATCATACCTGAGTTGAAAAAGACCCAGGCCACCCACAAACGGGTGAATAACAACAGCAGGGGGATCAGCGGCGCCAGCAGACGGCTGAACCGGGTATCTGTGTCTTTAATAAGGTAGAGCATGTCAGCCTCCTGGACTGCAGGCGAGCCACTTTGATCGAGTAGTGAAACCAAAGTGGCAAAAAAGGTGATTACATCTCATCAGCATAGAGAATATCGCTAAAAACCTGTGCAGCAATCAGCTCCCCCAGCACCGCCAGCATGTCCTGGCTGGCTTGTCCCAGTGGTTGATGTTGGCGCGCCAGCTGCACCAGTGCGGTTCCCGCCTGAGTGGTGGCGATCACGGCCGGTCCGGGCAGCACTATGGCGGATTCACTCGTCCGGATGGTCAATCCGTCCAGCTGTTCATCGCGTATCGCCAGCCACAGCGACGCAACTGCATAGTCGCTGTCCAGCAACCAGCAGGCAGGCTGAGGGATCAATCTGGCTTCAGCCAGACGCTGCTCTGTCAGCCCCTGCAGTTTTTCCAGCGGAAACGCCGCCAGGGCCGCATTGCACATAGACGCCCGGTCGACCAGCCACTCTAAGGCCGCCAGATCGGCCAGATAAGGCACAGCATCGGTAAGTGTTGCCTGAGCACAAATCGTCTGGTCAAAACCGCCGCCATAATGGCTGACATCGCCCTGCTCCAATGGTGTGGTCAGAATATGCTGGCGGGCCAGCGCGGAAAAACACTCGTCACCCACCACGGCTTTGACTGCCGGATAGGTCGCTTCCAGCACTTCGCTCAGGCTGATCACAAAGTTGTTGCGGTAGATTTGCAGCCGCTGTTCGGCGCTGAAAAGGTTATCGGTGATCAGGCCGGCGACATCGCTTGGCCGGTATTGTAAGGCCTGGGCAAAACTCGTCTGCAGGGTGGCCAGATCAGGCGCATCATCTTTCATGATCGCCTCCGCCAGGGTGGGTGGCTCGCAGGATCTGCCGGGCCTTGTCGGCTTCGCCCAGCAGCACTGCCAGCGGGGGAATGTCGAGGTCCCATTCGATCAGGGTCGGCACTGAGCCGTGCGCTTGCACCCAGTCCCGGTACAGTTGCCAGACGGGATCACTGACCGGGCGGCTGTGAGTATCAATCCAGATTTCACCCTCATCAAGTTGTTTGACCGTAAAGCCAGCCAGGTGGATTTCTTTGACGGCGTTAGGGTTCAGCGCCGCCAGATAGGTGGCACAGTCAAAGCCGTGATTGAAACTGCTGACGTAGATGTTATTGAGATCCAGCAGCAGGCCGCAGCCGGTGCGCTGCTGGACAAGATCCAGAAAATCCCACTCGGTATACGTGGCATGGTGGAAGCTCAGGTAGCTGGACGGGTTCTCGAGCAGTAGCTGGCGTCCCAGCGTCTCCTGCACCTGACTGATTTTAGTGCAAACCACATTCAGTGCTTGTTCCGTGTAGGGAATGGGCAGCAGATCGTTGAAATACTGGCCGCTGATCGAACTCCAGCTTAAATGGTCGGATACGGCCAGGGGCTGAATGTCGTCGATCAGGCGTTTGAGCTGAGCCAGGTGGCGGACATCCAGCGGATCGGCAGAGCCCAGTGACAGGCCGATACCGTGGCAGCTGATGGGAGTATGGTCAGCGATGGTGTTGAGACTGCGGCGTGCCGGGCTGTCGGAGTTGAAATAGTTTTCGCTGTGAATCTCCAGCCAACCGACTTCAGGCGGGTTCATCGCGGCAAACAGACTCAGGTGGGGCGCACGCAGGCCAACCCCCACCTGTTCAAAGGCATGATCACGCATCATGATTAACTGCTTTGCGTGCTGCCGCCTGCCAGACGGTCACACAGACCTTTGGGCACCATGATAAAGGCGTCTTTCTGAGCATCGGTTTTGGCGGTACCGGCACAGGAGCCGGTTTTGGTGGCGCAGTCATTTTTACCGGCTTTGGCAACGCCGTAGCATTTTTCTTTGGCCTCGGCGGCAATAGCAGGTGCAGAAAGTGTACCGGCCAGAATTAACAGACCGGAGACGGCGGAGGCTAAGGCTAAGTGGCTCTTGTTCATTATCATTCCTCTTTCAGTAAACAGTGAGATGTTGCGGTGAACGAACGTCCGTCTTGCAGTACCTGGCCACCACTGAGTGGCTCATTTGCAGACTAGACCCTCTTATAAAGACTAGAAAGGCTGGCGGGCGGATAAATTTCAATCAGGTGTGATTTTTTGCTGAAAAGTGATTGTGGGTCGGTGACGGGGGCAGAAAGAAGCCGGCGACAGGGCAGGCATTCTCTGGCTGAGCTGTTATAATCACCGCCAGTGTATAAATAACCAGTAGAAAGGCGATGGACGTTTCACTCTTGTTAGATGGTCTTAATGACAAACAACGCGAAGCGGTGGCGGCACCGCTGGGGAATCACTTGGTACTGGCCGGCGCCGGCAGTGGTAAAACACGGGTGCTGGTGCACCGGATCGCCTGGTTGCTGCGGGTAGAAGAAGCCTCGCCTTTCTCACTGATGTCGGTGACATTCACCAACAAAGCTGCGGCAGAGATGCGCGGACGCATCAATGCGCTGATGCAGGGCAACTGTGCCGGGATGTGGAACGGCACCTTTCACGGCCTGAGCCACCGCATGCTGCGCGCCCATTATCTCGACGCCAAATTGCCGGAAGATTTCAACATCATCGATTCTGATGATCAGATGCGCCTGCTGCGCCGCCTGATCAAAGCCCAGAACCTGGATGAAAAGCAGTGGCCGGCCCGTCAGGCGGCCTGGTATATCAACGGCAAGAAAGATGAGGGGCTGCGCCCGGCGCATGTCGAAACCTTTAATGACCCGGTTGAACAGACCTGGCTCAGGCTCTATAGCGCCTATCAGGAAGCCTGCGATCGCGCCGGTCTGGTTGATTTTGCCGAATTGCTGCTGCGTGCTTTTGAGCTGCTGAAGTACAACAAGCATATCCGCGAGCACTACCAGGCGCGCTTCAAGCACATACTGGTGGATGAGTTTCAGGATACCAACAACATCCAGTTTGCCTGGCTGCGCCTGATGGCCGGCCCGGAATGCCATGTGATGATAGTCGGTGACGATGACCAGTCTATCTATGGCTGGCGGGGTGCCAAGGTTGAAAATATCCAGCGCTTCCTGCGCGAGTTTGCCAATACTTCCAGTATTTTTCTGGAGCAGAATTATCGCTCGACCGGCAACATTCTTCAGGCCGCCAACGCCCTGATTGCCCATAACAATGAACGTATGGGCAAGAATCTGTGGACCGACGGCAGCGAAGGGGAAAAGATTTCCGTTTACTCGGCCTTTAACGAGCTGGATGAAGCCCGTTTTGTGGTGGGTAAGATTAAAAGCTGGCAGGACAGCGGCGGCGCGCTTAATGACACGGCCATGCTGTATCGCAGCAATGCCCAGTCGCGGGTGCTGGAAGAAGCCCTGATCCAGGCCGGTATGCCGTACCGGATTTATGGCGGCATGCGTTTCTTCGAGCGTCAGGAAATCAAAGATGCGCTGTCGTACCTGCGTCTGATCTCGAACCGCAATGATGACGCCTCGTTTGAGCGGGTGGTCAATACCCCGGCCAGGGGCTTGGGTGAGCGCACTCTGGATACCATACGCATGGCGGCCCGCGATCGCGGTATCACTATGTGGCGGGCCAGTGTTGAACTGCTGGACGAAAAAGTCCTGGCAGGGCGCGCGGCCAATTCACTGCGCCGCTTTGTTGAGCTGGTGAATGCGCTGGAAGACGATACCCGCGACTTGCCGCTGTATCAGCAGACCGACGAGGCTATTCGTGCATCGGGTCTGCGGGCCATGTACGAGCAGGAAAAAGGCGAGAAAGCCCAGGCCAGGATTGAAAACCTGGAAGAGCTGGTGACCGCCACCCGTCAGTTTGAAGTGCCGGAAGAAGCCCAGGAAATGAGCCCGCTGGCAGCCTTTCTGTCGCATGCCGCGCTGGAGGCCGGCGAAGGCCAGGCCGATGAATACGATGATGCCGTTCAGCTGATGACCTTGCACAGCGCCAAAGGGCTGGAATTCCCTGTGGTCTTTATGGTGGGAGTCGAAGAAGGTATGTTCCCGAGCTTTCGCACCTCCGAAGAGCATGGCCGCCTCGAAGAAGAGCGCCGCCTGTGCTATGTGGGTATGACCCGGGCGATGGAAAAGCTGTTTATCACCCATGCCGAAATGCGGCGTTTGTACGGCAAAGACAATTTCCATAAAGTGTCGCGTTTTGTCCGGGAAATCCCGGAAGAGTTTATCGAAGAAGTGCGGATGAAAGCGCAGGTGTCGCGTCCGTCAACGGGCGGCCGTTTCAGCCAGACCCAGGTCAATGATAACTTTAATCAGACCGGTTTTAATCTGGGCCAGCGGGTACAGCATCCCAAATTCGGGGAAGGCACCATCATCAATTTTGAAGGCAGCGGCACCCAGAGCCGGGTTCAGGTGGCTTTCAACGGGGAAGGCATCAAGTGGCTGGTGACTCAGTACGCCAAGCTGGAAGCGATGTGAGTCATTGCTTACTTCGCTAATCAAAACGCGCCGTATCCGCCAGGTTACGGCGCGTTTGTATTGAATGTCTTACCAATTACCGGGCGACCACTTTCCCTTCACGGCGCGGGTCGGCGGCCCCATTGAGCTGACCACGGAACAGGCCGATTGCCTGGACCCCTGAGTTGAGCGGCTTGATCTGGACCTCAAACCCCAGTTTTTCCAGCTCCGGCGCCCAGTGCTCAGCACTGGTGCCCTGCTCCAGCTCGAACGGACCGAAGCGATTGTTCATGTTGGGCAGATCGATCGCTTGCTGCAGGCTCAATCCCCAGTCGAGGTGAGCGATCAGGGTTTTGGCGACATAACCGATGATCTGACTGCCACCTGGCGAGCCTATCGCCAGCACCGGCTGGTCATCTTTCAGCACTATGGTCGGCGCCATGGATGAACGCGGACGTTTGCCGGGTTCGACCCGGTTGGCAATCGGCATGCCATTGTCGTGGGTGCTGAATGAGAAGTCGGTCAGCTCATTGTTGAGCAGGAAACCGCGCACCATCAGGCGGGAGCCAAAACCGTTCTCTATGGTGGTGGTCATCGACAGCACGTTTCTGTCTTTATCGACAATCACCAGATGGCTGGTGGAAGGCAGTTCAAGCGCATTATCCTGACCGTAATTTACGGCGTGTGACCAGGGCGGCAGCCCCGCGCTGACTTCTTGCAATGCCTGACTGCTTTTCAGCAGGCCGGCACGCTGGCTGAGGTAATCTTTGTCTAGCAGCCCCGCGGTCGGCATAGGGACATAGTCGCTGTCCGCCATATAGCGGCCACGGTCAGCAAACGCCAACCGGGACGCATCGCCGATCAAATGCCAGCTCAGCGCTTTTTGCGGCCCCAGCTCTTTCATCGGAAAATGGCTCAGCATGCCCAGGATCTGACCCAGTGTCAGCGCCCCGGAACTGGGCGGCCCCATGCCACAGACTTCATACTGGCGATACGGCGCGCAGACCGCCGGACGTTCTTTGACCTGATAGGTAGCCAGATCCATGGTGTTGAGCACCCCGGGATTACCTTCGGCGCTGCGCACGGTTTTGACTATGTCTTTGGCAATATCACCGTGATAAAAGGCACTGGCGCCGCGCTCAGCAACTTGCTGCAGGGTATCGGTATAGGCCGGGTTTTTGAGCGTATCCCCGGCTTTCAGCGGCTGACCGTTGGGGAAAAAGTAGGCTTTGGTGGCTGGCCAGCGCTGCAGGCGTTCGCTGTCTTGCTGAACCAGTTGCGCCAGTCGCGGACTGACGGTAAAGCCGTCGCGTGCCAGCGTTATCGCGGGTTCAAACAGATCCTTCCAGGGGAGCTTGCCCAAACGCTGGTGGGTATGCCACATCAGTTTGACTGTGCCTGGGGTGCCGACAGAGCGACCACCGACCACGGCATCATAGAAAGACAGAGGCGTGCCCTTGTCGTCCTGGAATAATTGTGGCGTGACTTCGGCCGGGGCCGTTTCACGACCGTCGAAGGTGGTCAGGGCTGCTTCTTTGCTGTCCCAGTACACCAGAAATGCGCCCCCTCCCAAACCGGATGATTGCGGCTCGGTCAGGCCCAGCACCAGCTGCGCGGCAATCATGGCATCAATGGCATTACCGCCTTTGGCCAGAATGGCGGCCCCGGCATCACTGGCATACGGATTGGCGGTGGCAATCATCCACTCTTTGCCTGTGACCTGCGCGTTCCGCTGAAAGCCCGTTGCCCCTTCCGGGGCGATGAGATCTGTGGCTTGTTCGCTGTAGGCCGAGACGGAGAGCAATGCGCAGGTCAGAGCCAGCGCAAGGGAGGTCCTTTTCATGGCTTATCCTTCTGAAAATTGTTTTGAATCAGTCAATAAGATTAGGTGTTTTTAACACAGATTGCCCGCGAGTGTGAGCAATCTGTGTGCTGAGTAGCAAGGGGCGGGCAGTGTCAGGCGATTTGGGCTTTCTTGCGGCTCTGGCGGTGTCCCTTGATGCCATCGTAGCTGAACAACACCAGCGCGACCCAGATGCAGGCAAACGTCAGGCTCTTGTCGGCACTGAATTCTTCACCGTACACGGCGACGGCCAGCAGGAACATCAGGCTGGGACCTATGTACTGGAAAAAGCCCAGCGTCGACAGCTTGAGTTTGGTGGCCGCGCCGGTAAAGCACAGCAAGGGCAAGGTGGTGACTATCCCTGCCGCCATCAGCAGTAAGTTGGTGTCTATGCTGTTCAGCGTCCAGTCTGAGGTCGGGCTGCTGGCGAACAGCCACACATAACCCAGTGCCAATGGCAGCAGAATACTGGTTTCCATCAACAGGCCGGTCTGGGCATCCAGATTGACTTTTTTACGCAGCAGGCCGTAGACGCCAAAACTGGCGGCCAGTACCAGCGCGACCCAGGGCAGAGAGCCGAAATGAATTAACTGCACCAGTACGCCGCCAGCGGCCAGTGCCACGGCCAGCCACTGCAGCGGGCGCAGGCGCTCGCCCAGAAACACCATGCCCAGCAGCACGTTCAGCAGCGGATTGATGAAATAGCCCAGGCTGGCATCCAGCATGTAGTTGCTGTTGACCGCCCAGATAAAGATCAGCCAGTTAGCACCTATGATGACAGAGCTGGCCAGCAGCATCAGCAGAACTTTAGGCTGTTTGAGTACCTGTCGGACTTTGCCCCAGCCCTTGCCAATAAAGATTAATCCCGCCAGAAAAAAGAAAGACCAAATAATGCGGTGGCTGAGGATTTCCATCGGACTGACGCTTTGCAGCATCTTAAAATAAATTGGTGCAATACCCCACATGGTGTAGGCGGCGATAGCCAGTATGACCCCACGTTGGATCGTTTTTGCTTGCTCGTCCATGCTATTCCAGTACGTTATGGTAAATATTGAGAGGAAGGTATGGGCATTGCGCTAGATATGCCCGAATGGGCAGTATAATGCCAGCCTGTTCAAAATGACCAGCGACTTCTTTTGCTGATCCGGTTGCGGTGAGGCTGGCGCTCCCATCCGGGATCTGAATGGTATAGAATAGCCGGCTGTGTCAATCAAGAGTGAAGTCATGTCCGCCTCAACCCCTGATCTCAGCCGTGCCGTTTCATCCGCCAACAGTGAGCAGATTCTGCAGCAGGTGTTTGGCTATCAATCTTTCCGGCCCGGCCAACAGGCGGTTATCGAAGCTGTGGCGTCAGGTCGTGATTGCCTGGTGATTTTACCGACCGGTGGCGGCAAGTCGCTCTGTTATCAGATTCCCGCTCTCGTACGCGAAGGGCTGACACTGGTCATTTCCCCGTTGATCTCACTGATGAAAGATCAGGTCGACCAATTGCAAGCCAATGGTGTAGCGGCAGGTTGCCTCAATTCAACCATGCCACCGGAAGCGATACAGGCTACCTGGCAGGGGATGGCAGACGGAACCTTGAAGCTGGTTTACGTGTCGCCGGAGCGGGTGGTGAGCCGGGATTTCATTGACCGGCTCAGTGGTTTGCCGGTCAGCCTGCTGGCCGTGGATGAAGCGCACTGTGTGTCCCAGTGGGGGCACGATTTTCGGCCTGAGTATGCGTCTTTGGGTATGCTCAAGCAACACTTCCCCGCCATGCCTGTCATTGCTCTGACCGCCACGGCCGATGACACCACCCGGCAGGACATCATAAGCCGGCTGGCGCTGGATGACCCTTTTACCCACCTGGGCAGCTTTGACCGCCCCAATATCCGCTATACCCTGCAGGAAAAGTACAAGCCGATGGCGCAACTGGTGCGCTTTTTAGCCAGCGTGCGGGGCCAGAGCGGTATTATTTACTGCAACAGCCGCAAAAAAGTGGAGCAGGTGGCGGAGAAGCTCGCTGAGCAGGGGGTACGTGCGGCGGCCTACCATGCCGGGCTGGAACACGACGAGCGAATCCGGGTGCAGGAAGGGTTCCAGCGCGATGACATTCAGGTTGTTGCCGCTACTGTGGCCTTCGGTATGGGGATCAACAAACCCAATGTCCGCTTCGTGGTGCATTTTGATATTCCGCGCAATATCGAATCTTATTACCAGGAAACCGGCCGTGCCGGGCGTGATGGCCTGCCTGCCGAAGCCGTGATGTTTTACGATCCGGCGGATCTGGCCTGGTTGCGCCGCTGTCTGGATGAGAAAGAGGAAGGCCCGCAAAAGCAGGTCGAAAGCCATAAGCTCAATGCCATGGGGGCGTTTGCCGAGGCGCAGACCTGTCGCCGCCAGGTGCTGTTGCATTACTTTGGCGAGCACAGTGAACACGCCTGCGGCAACTGCGATATCTGTATTGATCCGCCTCAGCATTTTGAGGCACTGGAAATGGCGCAGAAGGCGCTGTCCTGTGTCTACCGGGTGAATCAGCGCTTTGGGGTTCACCATGTGGTTGATGTACTGCGCGGCCTGCAAAACGCCAAAGTCAGGGAGCAGGGGCATGACAAGCTCAGCACCTACGGTATTGGCCGTGAGCACAGCCATGAATTCTGGGTCAGTATTGTGCGCCAGCTGATCCACCGCGGCTTCCTGACTCAGAACATAGTCAACAGTTCCACCCTGCAGCTGACCGAGAAAGCGCGCTCTGTGCTGCGCGGTGAGATCAGCCTCCAGCTCGCGGTACCGCGGATTGACAGCAGCTCGCGCGGCAATGCCCGTCAGGACAACCGGCTTAAACGCCAGTACGACAAGAAGCTGTTTTCTAAACTGCGGATGGTACGTAAAGCGATTGCCGACGAAGAATCGCTGCCGCCTTATGTGGTGTTCAATGATGCCAGCCTGATGGAAATGGCCGAGCGTTTACCGACTTCTGAAGGTGAATTGCTGGCCGTCAACGGTGTGGGTCAGCGGAAGCTGGAAAAATACGGCAAGGTCTTTTTATCGGTGATCGAAGAGCATTTGCTGGCTGCTGCTGAGTATCAAGCGGGCTGAGCCGGAGGCAAAAAAATACCGGACAATCGTCGATTATCCGGCAGAGAGTGTAGCAGAAACAAAATCCAGGATTTTGTTTACTACAAAACAGCTTGCGTATTGGGGTGAGAATGCAATTCATCACCTCAGTGTTACCCGGCTAGGCCTCCTGGCCGTCAAGGCAACCGGGCGATAAGACCACGAATCCCCGTTCATTGCTATGCCTTGCTTATGCTTTGATACGTTAATACACACTTACTTACACCATAACTGCCCGGCAGCACCGGAGACTGGAAGGACACCCAATGACTTATCCGACTGACATCCGTTTTGGCGTTCGCGAACTGGACAACGCGCAAGGCTGTTTGCATCTGCAGACCCCGGATTTTGACTACGACAGCTTTGCCGATGTCGCGCAGGCACTGGTCACTGTGCTGGGGGCGAGCGTGGTAGAAAAAGAGGCCAATGCCGATTTACATATCTGGCTGATCGATTTTGAAGGCTGCCGGATGATGCTGAAAGGCGAGCATTACAGTTCAGCGATGTGGCTGGAATTACTCAGCCGGGATGACGGCGACACGCTGGCTTTTCTGGCTGGTTGGCTCAAAAACTTGACTCAGTAATCAATTTTTAACAGCAAACGTTTGCCAAACCCTGTGGTGTCTTGGCAGTCGGATTGGTTACTGTATAATCAGCGCCTTTGGTGACAGCACTGTACATAAAATGTGCTGTTGGTGTGTTTGGGTTCCCTCGCCCCCATTTGACAAAAAGGTCTGTTGATGACGACTTCTCCTTTCTCGCCGGCCCAGCAGCGTCAGGCTCTGTGGATTCTGGTCTTGTTCCACCTGGTGATCATTGCCTCCAGCAACTATCTGGTTCAGATCCCCTTCACCCTGTTTGGTGTCCACACCACCTGGGGCGCTTTTACCTTCCCGTTTATTTTTCTGGCCACTGATCTGACGGTACGTATTTACGGCGCCGCCATGGCGCGTAAGATCATTACCCGGGTCATGCTGCCGGCTCTGGCGGTGTCTTATCTCCTCTCCGTGGTTTTCTATCAGGGCGCTTTTCAGGGGCTCGCGCCGCTGGGTGAGTTCAACCTCTTTGTGGCCCGGATCGCGATAGCCAGCTTTATGGCTTATCTGCTGGGGCAGATTCTGGATGTTTCTGTGTTTAATCGCCTGCGCCAGTGCAAGCAGTGGTGGATAGCGCCAACCTGCTCGACGGTATTCGGTAATGCCCTTGATACTATTGCTTTTTTCGCCATCGCCTTTTATCAGAGCCCGGATGCCTTCATGGCCGAACACTGGGTGGAAATTGCCCTGGTGGATTATGGCGTCAAACTGATCATCAGCCTGGGCCTGTTTGTGCCTATGTACGGCGTATTGCTCAATTATCTGGTGAAGCGTCTGACTGGTATTCGTTCCCAGCTTGAGCCCTCGCAGGGGCTGTCATAAACTCAAAGCCGGCAAGCGCCGGCTTTTTTGTCGGCGGCATCTGAGTTGGGGGCTGTGATGAAAATACGTGAAGCCAGTCTGGCTGAGGCGGCCAGCGTGCTGGCCAGAATCAAAGAATTTGATCACCCTGAGACAGAGCACAGTCTGGCAACCAGAGTGCGTGGACGTTGTCCTTTGATTCTGGTAGCAGAAAAAGAAGGAAAGCTGGTGGGCGTGAAAATTGGCTACAGCCTGTCGGAAACCTGTTATTACAGCTGGCTTGGTGGCGTGGTCGCCGAAGGTCGTCACAATGGGGTGGCTCAGGCTCTGATGAGCACTCAGGAAGCCTGGGTAAAAGAGCAGGGCTATCTGGAGCTGAGAGTCAAATCCCGTAACCGTTACCCTTCGATGCTGAGATTGTTGTTGAGAAACGGTTATCAGATAGAGCATATGGAGAAGAAAGACGGCATAGAGGATTATCGGCTGCATTTCGTGAAAAGTTGGGATAAACAGGGTAAATGAAAATTATTCGCAAATAATGCTTGATCAATAAATGAGAATGGTTATTATTAACTTGCTTTCAGCGAGAAACGAACAGCAAGGCGTTTCTGGTCTGTCAGCACGACATTGCTCACATTGCTTCCAGTGTACTTTAGCGAAGGCAGATATTGAGTGTAGGGCTGAATATGTTGTCGACTTTTGCTTAGCGGTGCTTGTTTTCAAGCACCGCTTTTTCTTTTTTGTCTGTCAGAGAATGGGTAAAGCAAGCAATAAACAGGCGAAGGTATTGAATTTATTAATGAATGAAAATTATTATCAATTAACGCTTGCAAAGGTAATGAGAATGGTTATTATTAACTTGCACTCAGCGGGAAATAAGCAGTAACAGTTTCCGTATGAAGGCACGACATTGCTCACATTGCTTCCAGTAATACAGCTTGGTCAGGTTTTTGGTGTAGGGCTAAAAACAGTGACCACTTCTGCTGAGCGGCGCTTGTATAAAGCGCCGCTTTTTCTTTTTCAGGCCATTTTAACCAGTTGCTGTACCAGCTTGTTGATCCCGCTGGCAGCTTCTGAGATCGAGCCTGCCAGCATGTAAGCCGGAGTGCTTAACAGACAGCGTTCCTGATCCAGTACAAACTCATCGACAGGGCAGTCAATATGATCGCCGCCCATGGCGCGAAATGCACTGGCTACCTCTTTTTCATGCCCTATGGTGCCTTTTGCGCCCTTGCCATAAATCTGGGGGATCAATACCGGGGCAATACACAGATAAGCGGCCGGTTTCTGCGCCCGGGCAAATTCCTGGCAGGCACGCTTGACCTCGGGGTGGATCTGGCAGGATGCACCTTTGATGGCGAAGTCTGACAGGTTTTTCGCTGCCCCAAAGCCGCCCGGCAGCAGCAGGGCATCGAAGTCACGAGCGCTTAATTCAGCGACATCCTGGATCTGACCCCGGGCAATGCGCGCAGCTTCGATCAGCACATTGCGTGTTTCATTCATCGGCTCGCCGGTAATATGGTTAATCACATGGTGCTGATCCACGTTCGGGGCGAAACAGTGCCAGCTGGCACCTGCCTGCTCTATGGCATACAGCGCCAGCACAGCTTCATGGATCTCGCTGCCGTCAAAGACGCCGGAACCGCTTAATATCACTGCAACCTTTTTCATCTTGGCCTCCTTTTTGTTCAACCTTGGGGAATTTGGCATCGCTTTGACCGATTACACCGCCATCTGATAACTTTTTCCACACTTGATGATCTTTTCAGGATCAAGGGTTATTTTTGGTTATATGTTTTAAGTATATGATTTTTAAAT
This sequence comes from Photobacterium sp. 2_MG-2023, assembly GCF_030547675.1. Taxonomy (NCBI): domain Bacteria; kingdom Pseudomonadati; phylum Pseudomonadota; class Gammaproteobacteria; order Vibrionales; family Vibrionaceae; genus Photobacterium; species Photobacterium sp. 2_MG-2023. The sequence continues at coordinate 49,743 of NZ_JAUOQQ010000016.1, read as the reverse complement.
TATTTAAATCATCTTTCTCAGGTTATTCAAAAAAAGATCATCAGGCTTATTCCAAAAACTCACAAACTTATCCACAGGTGGAGTGATCCAGGTAGGGAAAAACTTCTGTTAACACTCGGCACATCTCATGGCATCCTAAGACCCTGATCCTTTTATCTTCCAGATACAGACAATCCATTATGGCAACTATTCCAGAAAATCCACTGATCCTGATCGATGGTTCCTCGTATCTTTATCGCGCTTATCATGCCTCGCCCAATTTCACTAACTCAGATGGTGAACCAACCGGTGCTGTGTATGGCGTGGTAAATATGTTGCGTAGCATGCTGCGTCAATTTGCGACGGAACACATTGCTGTTGTCTTTGATGCCAAAGGCAAGACCTTCCGCGATGAGCTATATCCCGAGTATAAAGCGCATCGCCCGCCTATGCCGGATGATTTGCGTGCGCAGATAGAACCCTTGCACGCCATTATTAAAGCCATGGGTCTGCCACTGATATGCGAACCCGGGGTAGAGGCTGACGATGTCATCGGCACGCTGGCTTGTCAGGCTTCCCAGGCCGGGATGCCTGTGCTGATCAGCACAGGTGATAAAGACATGGCGCAGCTGGTGGATGAGAACGTTACCCTGATCAACACCATGACGGGTGTGGTGATGGATCCTGACGGGGTGCGGGAAAAGTTTGGTATCGGTCCGGAACTGATCATTGATTATCTGGCCCTGATGGGAGACAAGGTCGACAACATTCCCGGTGTGCCTGGCGTGGGTGACAAGACAGCAACGGCCCTGCTGACCGGGATTGGCGGCCTGAAAGATCTGTATGACAACCTGGATGCCATTGCGGCGCTGGGCTTTCGCGGCTCTAAAACCATGGCCAAGAAACTGGAAGAGAACCGCGAAGCGGCTTTGATGTCGTATGAGCTGGCGACCATCAAACTGGATGTCGAACTTGAATTCACTCCGCATGAGCTGCAAAAAGGCACCCCGGATATCGATGAGCTGACCCGGCTGTTCGGCAAACTGCAATTTCGTCGCTGGCTGGCAGAAATGCTCGACGGCAGCGATGGCCGCATTATTGCTGATGGCGCAGCCACCATTGCGACACAAGACAGTGAGCCGGCACAACCTGCAGCGCCAGCCCCTGTGATTGATCGTAGCGGTTATGAAGTGGTGCTGGATGAGGCCCGCTTTAGCGAGTGGCTGGCGATACTCAAGCAGTCTGATGTCTTTGCTTTTGATACCGAAACGGACAACCTGGATTACATGGTCGCTAATCTGGTCGGGCTGTCTTTTGCGGCGGAAGAAGGCAAAGCGGCTTATGTACCTGTGGCCCATGATTATCTGGATGCGCCGTCGCAGCTGGACCGCGACTGGGTGATCGCCCAGTTGAAACCTTTGCTGGAAGACCCGGAGCAGGCCAAAGTAGGCCAGAACCTGAAATATGACGCCAGCGTCCTGGCGCGTTATGGGGTTGCCATGCAGGGCATACGCTTCGACACCATGCTGGAGTCGTATGTGTACAACAGCGTGGTGGGCCGCCATGATATGGACAGCCTGTCTCTGCGTTATCTGGAACACAAAACCATCAGTTTCGAAGACATTGCCGGCAAAGGTAAGAAACAGCTGACTTTCAACCAGATCGATCTGGAGCAGGCCGGCCCTTATGCGGCGGAAGATGCGGATATCACCCTGCGTCTGCACAACCTGCTGATCGGCAAGCTCAATGCGGATCCTAAACTGAAAAGCGTGCTGGAAGACATCGAAATGCCGCTGGTGCCAGTACTGTCTCGCATGGAGCGCACTGGTGTGCTGCTCGATGCCGGTAAGCTGACCGCGCAGTCGCAGGAAATTGCGGTGCGGTTAGATGAGATCCAGGCGAAAGCCTACGAAGTGGCTGGTGAGGAGTTTAACCTCAGCTCGCCAAAACAGCTGCAGGCGATTCTGTTTGAGAAAATGGGCTTGCCTGTGGTCAAGAAAACCCCTTCCGGTACCCCATCGACCAATGAAGAAGTGCTGCAGGAGCTGGCGCTGGATTACCCGCTGCCTAAGCTGCTGCTGGAACATCGCGGGCTGGCGAAACTCAAATCTACCTACACTGACAAACTGCCGCGCATGATTAACCCGGCCACCAAACGGGTACATACGTCATATCATCAAGCCGTTGCGGCCACGGGACGTCTGTCGTCGACCGATCCGAATCTGCAGAACATTCCTATCCGCAACGAAGAAGGCCGCCGGATCCGCCAAGCCTTTACAGCACCGGAAGGCTACAAGATTCTGGCGGTCGACTACTCTCAGATTGAACTGAGGATCATGGCCCATCTGTCCGGCGACAAGGCGCTGCTTGATGCCTTCCGTCACGGCAAAGATATCCATGCCGCGACTGCGGCCGAGATCCTCGGCCTGCCAATTGAAGAGGTCAGCAGTGAGCAGCGCCGGCGTGCCAAAGCCATCAACTTTGGTTTGATTTACGGCATGAGTGCCTTTGGTCTGGCAAAACAGCTGGGGATGGGCCGGAACGAGGCGCAGCAATACATGAATGTGTACTTTGAGCGCTACCCGGGTGTGCTGGAATATATGGAAAGCACCCGTACCCAGGCCAGCGAGCAAGGGTATGTCGAAACTCTGTTTGGCCGTCGTCTCTATCTGCCGGACATTAAATCGCGCAATGCCATTCGCCGCAAAGCGGCGGAGCGGGCGGCGATCAATGCCCCGATGCAGGGCACGGCGGCGGATATCATCAAACGTGCCATGGTGGCCGTCGATAACTGGATTCAGACACAAGACAGCGAGCGTGTCCGTTTGCTGATGCAGGTACACGATGAGCTGGTGTTTGAAGTGAAAGAATCAGAGCTGGAGAGTGTGGCGAAATCGGTGTGCGAGCTGATGGAAGCCGCTGCCGAGCTGGATGTGCCACTTATCGCGGATGCAGGCAGCGGTGACAACTGGGATCAGGCGCATTAATCCTCCTCAGCGTGAACCGTGAAACATGTAATAAAATCGTCAAAAACCGGCCAGCAGGCCGGTTTTTTTCAATCTGAGTCAGGGTTTATCAAATTTTTTTATAATTTAATTACGTCTCATATGAAAAAAAACTACGAAAAGGGCTTTTTTTCTCTGCACACTTGATATACAGTTATCGGCGTAGGGTACAGAGGTAAGATGTTCTATCTTTCAGACCTTTTGTTTCACGTTATTGGATTTGGCTTTTTTTAGCCGCCCTGGTCATTTGGCCAGGGCGTTTTTATTTGTGGCCGGCCCAATCATTATCCGTTTTCATCTCCCGACTGTTGCTCATCCTCTCCCGCATAAGCTATCGCTCTTCTGGCAGTATTTGCTGATACTTTACGCATCTTTGCCCGGAATCGCGGCTAATCTGGCTCCTCAGCCCGGTGTCACTGATGTTGTGGTTTCTCTGCCGGATGACCCGACGGATAATAATTAGAGTAATTACTTTAATTGTGTTAATGAGGCGTTTATAATGAAGCCTGCTTCTTGTTCATATTTGTCGGACTGAGTGAATACATCGCCAGCCGACCTATCCATGATCCGGCCACCCGTTTTTGGGTGGCTTTTTTTTGTCATTTTGCCATGTTTCTGTAATTTAGTTCCAAATTGAGCGGTTCAGGTAAATCAGGGGATGACTTAATTTGCAGAATGAAACAATTGGCTGAGCTTTTGGCCTGAGTCGGGCAAAAGTGAATGTTATGTCAGAGGGGAGCTATGGAAAATCAGGAATCAGAGGGGAACAAACGCCCAGATTTCGTATAAAAAACTTGCGTTGGCTGGTTAAATCATTAATCCTTTCTGAACAAATATAAAAACCTCCTATTTCTCTCCCGTTGCCCCATCGTTCCGGTGGGGACATTTTTATCTGGCGTTCGTCAATGGTCTGACCGGTGCGAAAGTGAGAAAAATGGCGGGTTGATGCCTGATCGGGCGATCAGGCATATTGATAGAGGTTATTCTGCGTCCGGCTCCATACCGTCCTGTTCAATATTCTCTGCCTCCAGCAAGGCCTGCTGACGGGCCAGTTCCGGGGCAAACCAGGTATCGAGTTTGCGGCGGACCTGATCAACACCTATGCCTTTCAGGGCAGAAAAATTCTCGACTTCCACATCGCCACCAAAGGCCAGCGCGGCTTCGCGAATTTTCAGCAACTGCGCTTTACGGGCACCGCTTTTGAGTTTGTCCGCTTTGGTCAGCAGGACCAGTACCGGCAAATGGCTTTCCACTGCCCAGTAAATCATTTGCTGGTCGAGATCTTTCATCGGATGGCGGATATCCATTAACACCACCAGTCCCTGCAGGCATTCGCGTTTTTGCAGGTATTCACCCAGTGCGGCCTGCCATTTCTTCTTCATCTCAAGCGGCACCTGAGCATAACCATAGCCTGGCAGGTCAATCAGGTTACAGCCGGTTCTGACTTCAAACATGTTGATCAACTGGGTACGACCTGGGGTCTTTGAGGTACGTGCCAGGCCTTTCTGATCAGTCAGACGATTTAAAGCACTTGATTTACCAGCATTAGATCGGCCAGCAAATGCAATCTCAACGCCTTTATCCAAAGGAAGGTGGCGGATGTCCGGAGCACTGGTAATAAAATGGGTTTGTCTGTAGTTGAGAGGGGAATTCACTGTTAACTCCGTCAAGTCTTCTGGTCGTCGACTAATTACTTTTATGCGAAAGTGTGTAAAATGTACCACTAACCCTGCTTGGTTAGTGGTGCATTGTATACCATGTTGCTAAGCAATACTTGTGGTACTGGAAGCTCAATAATTATAAACGGAATGTCATGAAGAAATTAGCATTGATATTTACACTTCTTGCCAGTTGCACAAGCTGGGCCCAGGGAGATGTTGAAGCTGGAAAAGCAAAAGCAGCGACATGTGCAGCATGCCATGGCGCTGATGGAAAAGGTATCACAGGACAATACCCCAACCTTGCGGGTCAGCACCCACGTTATCTGGAGAAGCAGCTGAAGGAATTCAAGCTGGCGATGACGACTGGTGGTGAACAAGGGCGTAATGATCCTGTGATGGGCGGCATGGCGATGCCATTGTCTGAACAAGACATGGCGGATCTGGCGGCTTACTTCAGTTCCCTGCCTGCGATTGAAGGCACTACCACTGAGAGCTCGATCGAAATCGGTCAGCAGCTTTATCGTGTGGGTGATGCCGACCGTGGAATTGCGGCCTGTACGGCGTGCCACGGTCCGCGGGGTAATGGCACCAGCCTGTCTGGTTTCCCGGATATTTCCGGACAGCCTGCGGAATACATCAAGAAACAGTTGACCATGTTCCGCGAAGGCCAGCGCAGCAATGATATGAACGCTATGATGCGTTCAGTTGCAGCGAAACTGAGTGATAAGGAAATCGACGCCTTGTCACAGTACGTTGGCGGTCTTCACTGATCACACACTCAGTATCGCAAGCTTCGCAGTGTAATAAAGGCAGCTCAGGCTGCCTTTTTTACTGGCTGGGATTCACCGCGCTGTCCGTTTCTCAATCGGCGCAGGTCTGCTATCATACGCGGCTTGATTTTGACCGCGCCGGAAATCCTGGCTCAAGGAGATGCTGATGACGGTTTGTACCTTATGCGACAGCGCAACCATTCAGGTTTATCATCAAGATAATCGGCGGGCATATTTTCAATGCCGGGCCTGCAGTCTGGTGTTTGCGGACCCGGCCTCGCATCTGACACCTGAGCAGGAAAAAGCGGTCTACGATCAGCATGAAAACCATGTTGAAGATGAAGGGTATCGCCGCTTCCTCAGCCGGCTGGCCGCACCGCTTAGTGCGCGTTTGCCGCCAGGGCCGCTGGATGGCCTGGATTTCGGCTGCGGGCCTGGACCTGCTCTGGCAAGCATGCTTCGTGAGCAGGGACATCAGGTTGCTGTTTATGACCCCTATTTTGCCCCGGATACCGGTGCGCTGGTATCTCAGTATGACTTTGTCACCTGTACCGAGGCGATTGAACATTTTTATACCCCGGCCCGTGAATGGCAGTTGCTGCTGTCATTGGTCAAGCCGGGCGGCTGGCTGGGATTGATGACTAAGCTGGCAACCGATGCCGAGGCATTTAGCCGCTGGCATTACAAGAATGATCCCACCCACGTCAGCTTTTTCAGCCAAGAGACGTTCCGTTATCTGGCACAGCGAGATGGGCTGACGGTGGAATTTATTGGTAACGATGTAATTATGCTGAGGAAAAATCAGTCATGACCCGTAAGAAAAGAGGCCGTAAACCTGGCTCTGAAGGCCCGGCGCAGTTCGTAGAAAAGAGTGTCAGCCAGCAAGACCTGGATGGCCGTGCCCGTCAGAAAGCCCGTAAGCGTAAAGGCTTGAAAGCGGGCAGCCGCCACTCAGATGCTGATGCTCAGAATGCGCATCGTCAGGGGCAGGCGAAAGATCCTCGCCACGGCAGTAAAAAACCTGTGCCACTGATTGTTGAGCCAAAAGCCACCAAGCAGGCGCGCCGCATGAGTGCCGAGCAGGAACTGGCAATGCTGGAGAATGATCCGCAGCTGATGGCACTGTTGGACCGTCTCGATGCCGGCGAAAAACTGGGTGCCGGCCTGCAGAAGCAGGTTGACCAGAAACTGGACCGTATTGAGCAGCTGATGAAACAGCTGGGTCTGTACGAAGAAGAACAGGATGAAGCCGAGGATCAAATCGCCGCCGGGGATGCCCGCAGCGAAGAAGATCTGCTCGATGACTTTGAAAATACCCGTTGGGACGATTTCGATAAGGAGTAAGCCTTGCAGGATCTGAAACTCTGGTTGTTAGTGGCAGGAAGCCTGATTGTTGTGGCACTGGCGGCCTACGCCGGTTATCTGCTCTACCAGCTGTATTTACAAAAGCAGCGCCATAAGGCTTTTATTGCCCGCGCAGAGCAGCAACAGAGCGAGGCAATTGCGCAGCGAAATAGCAATATTCTGGAAAGTGTCTACATCATTGCGCAAGCCGGACGGCAGGAGCAGTGTGACATGTCGGAAATTGCCATTCGCCTGTACAAGCTGATGACAGTCCTGCAGGCCGAGCGCAGCGTCAACTTTTCCGCCCAGTATCCGGCTTTGTTTGAGCTGTATAAAGTGGTTGAAGAGATGCCGCGTGGTGATGAACGCAAAGCCCTGGCTAAGCAGGAGCGGATGAAAGACGATCTGCTGCGCATGAAAGCCGAGTCACGGCTGTTTGATGCGATACAGTCGGAACTGACTCAGATCCTGGCGCAAAAGGCCTGACCCAGAGCCTGCGAGTGAAATGAAAAACCCAGTGGCTGGCCACTGGGTTTTTTTGTATGCCGGTCGGCCTAATCCGAGCTGTTTTTGTTATCGATCAATAATCGGGCGGCGGCCTCATGCTAGCTTGGCGGATTGACTTGGCAGAACGTCTGTGAGGTAACGCCGCGATGACAGAGCAATCCATGATTTGGGATCAGGCACTGATCGAAAAATATAACTATTCAGGCCCCCGCTACACCTCGTATCCAACGGCCCTGGAGTTTCAGCCCGACTTTACCGCCGCGGCGTTTTCCGCCGCCTGCCAGCGTTATCCCGAGCGCCGTTTGTCGCTCTATATCCACATTCCGTTCTGTCACACCCTTTGCTATTACTGCGGCTGTAATAAAGTCATTACCCGGCATGCGCATAAGGCCGATATCTATCTGGCGGCACTGGACATTGAGATTCGCCAGCGTGCAGCGCTGATGCGTGGCCGGGAAGTCAGTCAGCTGCACCTGGGCGGCGGGACGCCCACTTTTCTGACCAAGCCGCAACTTACCCGGCTGATGGCACAGCTGCGCGCCTCCTTCACCCTGCTGCCGGATGCGGAAATCAGCATAGAAGTCGACCCGCGCCGGATAGAGCTGGATGTGCTGGATCATCTGCGGGCGGAAGGCTTTAACCGCCTGAGTATCGGTGTGCAGGATTTCGATAAAGAGGTTCAGCAGCTGGTTAACCGCGAGCAGGACAGCGATTTTATTGAAGCTTTGGTCAATCGAGCCAGGGAATTGGGTTTTCGCTCGACCAATCTGGATCTGATATACGGTTTGCCGAAACAGAACAATGCCCGTTTCGTTAACACTCTGGAGCAGGTGCTGGCGATGAAACCGGGGCGCTTGTCTGTGTTTAACTATGCCCACATGCCGTCACTGTTTGCCGCCCAGCGAAAAATCAAAGACGCCGATTTACCGGCGCCGTCAGAAAAGCTGGCGATGCTGCACAGCACCATTGAGACCCTGACCGCTGGCGGTTATCAATTTATCGGTATGGACCATTTTGCCCTGCCGGAAGACGAACTGGCCGTGGCCCAGCGCGAAGGCAAGCTGCACCGCAATTTTCAGGGCTACACCACCCAGGGGGATTGCGATTTGCTGGGACTCGGGGTGTCTGCGATTTCGATGATTGGCGACTGCTATGGCCAGAACCAGAAAGAGCTGAACGCTTACTATGCCGACATTGAATCGCACCAGCATGCCCTGTGGAAAGGGGTGAACCTGACCGCCGATGATTTGCTGCGCCGTGAGGTGATTAAAACCCTGATTTGTCAGTTTGAGTTATCGATAACGGATATTGAGCAGCGCTATGGCATTAGCTTTGCGGACTATTTTGCCCAAGATTTGTCGCTGCTGCAGACGTTTATCGATGACGGTCTGGTTGCTGTGACAGGTGAGCGGATTGCAGTCGCCGCCAAAGGGCGGTTGCTGATCCGCAATATCTGTATGTGCTTTGATATCTATCTGCGCCAGCGCGCCCGCCAGCAGCAGTTTTCACGGGTGATCTGACCCTGGCGCTGATCAGGCTAACCCGAAAAAAAACGCCCCGCTTGCGATCTCAAGCGGGGCGTTTTTGTTGCGCAGGCGATGGCGGGATTAACGCTTGGCCGCCATCTCGCGCAGGGCGTTCTTCTCGCTGTCAGACAGGAAAGCCAGTTCCAGGCCGTTGATTTGCGCCTGGCGGATTTGCTCCGGCGTCAGACCTGCCTTAGGCGCAGCCACTTCGTACTCGTAAGGCAGCTCAATGCCTTCAACGGCCGGGTCATCGGTATTCAGACAGGCCAGAATGCCGTGATCGAGAAACTGCTTGAGCGGGTGACCGGCCAGGCTGGCGACAGTGCTGGTCTGGATATTCGAGGTCAGGCAGGACTCAATACCGATGTTGTGCTCAGCCAGATAATCCATCAGTCTGGCATCTTCCACCGCTTTCACACCGTGGCCGATACGCATTGCCCCCAGCTCCTCAATCGCTTGCCACATGCTTTCCGGGCCTGCGGCTTCACCGGCATGCACTGTGACCTGCAGCCCGGCATCGCGCACCTGTCTGAAGTGGCCGACAAACTGGTTACCCGGCTGGCCCAGTTCATCGCCGGCCAGATCAACGGCAACAAGGTGGTCTTTCTGGCTCAGCAGGGCGTCCAGCTCCTGCTGGCAGGCCTGGGTGCCGAAAGTCCGGCTCATGATACCGATCAGGTTCGCTTTGATACCAAAATCGCGACAACCGGCTTGAACGCCGTCGACAACAGCTTCGACCACACCGGCAACTGGCAGGTTGTGTTTCATCGCCATGTAATAGGGTGAGAACCGCAGCTCAGCATAGTCAATTTGCGCGTTGAGGGCATCTTCGACATTTTCGTAGGCTACGCGGCGGCAGGCCTCCAGATCGCCCAGCACCGCGACGCCCCAGTCCAGTTTGGACAGGAAAGCCACCAGGCTGGGCTCGGCTTCCACGATTTGAACGTGCGGACGCAGTGACTCAAGGTCGTTGGCAGGCAGTGCCATGCCAAACTGCTGGCCCAGCTCAAGAATGGTCTGAATACGGATGTTGCCGTCCAGGTGACGGTGCAAATCGGTCAGTGGCAGGTGTTTGCTAATCATGATCATGGTATCCCGGAAAAACTGTAGCCTCAGTATAAGCAAAGATATCAAGACAATCATTACACTCAGGGTGAGGATCTGGCCCGATCATCAAGATCGGGCTGATGTTTACTTCCGCTGTTGAAAAAATCACCAATCCTGCTCACCGACAGTGGCAGGGCTGTCAGTCACTGGCCATGTTGAGCTCTTTGAGTTTCCGGGTCAGGGTGTTGCGTCCCCAGCCGAGCAGCTTGGCGGCTTCCTGCTTGTGACCGTGGGTAAATTCCAGGGCGGTATCAAGCAGAATACGTTCAAATTCCGGCATGGCTTCCCCCAGCAGATTCTGGTTGCCCTGCTGCAATGCCTGGCGGGCCCAGTGCTGCAGCGATTGTTGCCAGTACGGTTCGCTGCCGTCGCCTTTCGGCTGGCTGTCGACGGCGGTCAGTTCGGGCGGCAGATCCGACGGCAGGATTTCGTTGCCGCTGGCCATCACTGTCAGCCAGCGACAGGTATTTTCCAGCTGGCGAACATTACCCGGCCATGCCAGGCTGGTGAGCAGGGTTTCTGTGTCCGGGTGCAGGGATTTGATTTCCACTCCCAGTTCATCTGACGCCCGCTTTAAGAAATGGCGGGTCAGTTGCGGGATATCCTGCCGGCGGTCTTTCAGAGCGGGCAGATGCACCCGGATGACATTCAGGCGGTGGAACAGGTCTTCCCGGAAATCCCCTTTGGCCACCAGCCGTTCCAGATTCTGGTGCGTGGCGGCTATGATGCGGACATCGACATTGATGGGTGAATGTCCGCCAACGCGATAGAACTGACCGTCAGCCAGTACCCGTAGCAGCCGGGTCTGAATATCCAGTGGCATATCGCCGATTTCATCCAGAAACAGGGTGCCGCCATTGGCCTGCTCAAAACGTCCCTGACGGATGTTGTTGGCGCCGGTGAACGCCCCTTTTTCATGGCCAAACAGTTCAGATTCAATCAGATCTTTGGGAATGGCTGCCATGTTGAGGGCGATAAATTCGCTCTCCCGTCTCGGGCTGTGGCGGTGCAGCGCCTGAGCAACCAGCTCTTTACCTGTGCCGGATTCGCCATTGATCAGCACGGAAATCGAGGAACGGGACAGGCGGCCGATGGCACGAAACACTTCCTGCATTGCCGGTGCTTCGCCGATGATCTCCGGGGCCTGCTTGGTGATTTCCTCCGGCTGCTGCTGGCGCTTTTGCTCCTGGCTGTGGGTGACTGCCCGCTCCACCAGGCTCACGGCTTCGTCGATATCAAACGGCTTGGGCAGGTATTCAAACGCCCCTTCCTGATAGGCGTTAACGGCCGCATCCAGATCTGAGTGCGCCGTCATGATAATGACCGGCAGGGTGGGGTAATCATGATGCAGGTTGCGCAGCAGTGTCAGGCCATCTGTGCCCGGCATCCGGATATCAGATACCAGGACATCCGGCACGCTGCGCTCCAGTGCTTCTACGACGCTGTCGGCATCGGCGAAGGTTTCGCAGCGCAGTCCGGCTGCATTCAGGGTGCGCTCCAGTACCCAGCGTATGGAGCTGTCATCGTCGACAACCCAGATTAGTCCTTTGCTCATCGCATGCCCTCCGTTGTGTCCTTTGTGTGCATGCCGGGCGTGATGGCGGAAATGCTAACAGGCCCGGCTGCTTTGTTATTCTGTTGATTGAATCGGTAGATAAATGGAAAATTTTGTCTGTCCTGGCCAGCTCGACACTTCAATTTTGCCGTGGTGCTGATCAATTAAATTCTGGGCGATGGACAGGCCGAGTCCGTTACCGCCTTCGCGGCCCGTGACCATAGGATAAAACAGGGTGTCCTGTATGTCGGCCGGAATGCCGGGCCCGTTGTCTATGATGTCGATCTTGGCCGCGATTCTGTGTCGCTGACCGTGAATTAAAGCCTGGTGTGCGGTGCGTGTCTGCAGGGTGATTACCCCTTCGCCCGACTGCTGGCTCAGTGCCAGGGCGGCATTACTGACAATATTGAGGATGGCCTGCTCCAGCTGCTCCGGGTCCATGCTGAAATCCGGCAGACTGGGGTCATAATCGCGCTGGATGCGCAGTTGTTGCTCTCTGTGATCCAGCGACACCAGCTGGCGAACTTTCTCCAGCACCACATGGATATTGCCTACCGTTCTGATGCCGGGTTTTTGCGGCCCTAACAGGCGGTCGACCAGATTTCGCAACCGGTCGGCCTGTTCAATGATCATTTGGGTGTACTCGGTATAGCTGGGATCCGGCAGGGCTTTTTCCAGCAATTGCGCGGCCCCGCGTAATCCCCCCAGCGGGTTTTTGATCTCATGGGCCAGCCCGCGGACCAGCTCTTTGGCGGCTTGTTGCTGCGCGTGCTGGCTGATTTCCTGGCTGATCCGGCGCTGCTGATCTATGGGTTTGAGCTCGAGCAGAATCAGCACCTCTTTTTGCCAGCTTACCGGGCTGGCATTGATTTCCAGGGTATGGTGGCGGCCATCGATCACCAGGGTTACTTCGCCGTCGGTTAGTCCTTGTCCGCTTTGCACTGTCGACTGAATCAGGCCCAGATCGAGCGAGCTGTGCTGGAGCAGATCCGGAAAGCGACTGCCCAGCAATCGCCGCTGGCTGCAGGACATCAATTGCTCTGCGGCCGGATTGACGTAGCGAATTTTCAGCAGCTCATCGAGCAGTATCACCGCAGTGACCAGGTTGTTCAGGATCAATGGCGTAAAAGCGGCAGTCACAGTCTCATCCTTGTGGTTATGGCCAGTGTGCCCGCTTGCGGAGCAAACACCTCTGGTGCATTGCACTGTTTTGGTGCATTACAGTGTAGCCCGTCTTTTGTTACTTGTGCAGCACTAAGTGAGCGAGTCCAGCCTTTTTAGGCTGTTGGTGACAGCAACCGCTTTGAGACTGACTTTTGGCAACGCATACAGACGGTGAACGTTGAATAATGCAATAACCTTGCCGTCTTTTCCGGCCCAATCACCTCTGTGAGCCTGTAAAGCGTGCCAGCTGTGGGAAACGGGATGAGTCGTTTTGGTGAAAGTGGGTGCGCCAGCCTGGGTGCTGAGAATGTTTGCCCAACCTTGGTGAGCCAGATAAAGAAAAGGCCTGCATGCGCAGGCCTTGAACAGTGAATCGCGGTGTTCAGACTTATACAGAGTAGTACAGGTCGAATTCCAGAGGGTGAGTCGCCATGTTGATGCGCTCAACATCTTTTGATTTCAGTGCGATGTAAGAATCGATGAAATCGTCAGAGAACACGCCGCCAGCGGTTAAGAACTCACGGTCCTCATCCAGTGCTTTCAGTGCGATCTCCAGTGACTCTGCCACTTTTGGAATCTCTGCCGCTTCTTCTGCTGGCAGATCGTACAGGTCTTTGTCCATCGCTTCGCCTGGGTGGATCTTGTTCTTGATGCCGTCAAGACCAGCCATCAGCAGACAGGCAAATGCCAGGTACGGGTTAGCCGCTGGATCCGGGAAGCGAGCTTCGATACGGCGCGCTTTCGGGCTTGGTACCACAGGGATACGGATAGACGCAGAGCGGTTACGTGCTGAGTACGCCAGCATAACAGGGGCTTCGAAACCAGGAACCAGACGCTTGTACGAGTTGGTTGACGGGTTAGCGAACGCATTGATGGCGCGTGCGTGCTTGATGATACCGCCGATGTAGTACAGTGCCATTTCAGACAGGCCGCCGTACTTGTCGCCCGCAAACAGGTTCTGACCGTCTTTGGCCAGAGACTGGTGCACGTGCATACCGCTGCCGTTGTCGCCAACCAGAGGCTTAGGCATGAAGGTTGCTGTTTTACCGAAAGCGTGCGCGACGTTATGAACCACGTATTTGTAGATCTGGATTTCGTCCGCTTTTGACGTCAGGGTGTTGAAACGGGTTGCGATTTCGTTCTGACCTGCAGTCGCCACTTCATGGTGGTGTGCTTCAACAACCAGACCCATTTCTTCCATGATCAGACACATGGCAGAACGGATATCTTGTGATGAGTCAACCGGTGCAACCGGGAAGTAACCGCCTTTCACGCCCGGACGGTGACCTTTGTTACCGCCTTCAACGGTAGAACCTGTGTTCCATGCCGCTTCGATATCGTCAACCTTGAAGAAAGAACCTGACATATCAGTGGCGAACTTCACGTCGTCGAACAGGAAGAACTCAGGCTCAGGACCTACCAGCACTGTGTCTGCGATGCCGGTGCTGCGCATGTACTCTTCCGCACGCTTGGCGATAGAGCGCGGGTCACGGTCATAGCCTTGCATGGTGGCAGGCTCAAGGATGTCACAGCGAATGTTCAGCGTGGCATCTTCGGTAAATGGGTCCAGCACAGCGGTAGATGCATCTGGCATCATCACCATGTCTGATTCGTTGATTCCTTTCCAGCCAGCGACCGAAGAACCATCAAACATCTTACCGTCTTCGAAGAAGTCTGCGTCAATCTGGTGAGCGGGGATAGAGATGTGTTGCTCTTTACCTTTGGTATCGGTAAAGCGTAGGTCAACAAATTTAACTTCGTTTTCCTGGATCAACGCGAGTACGTTTTCTACTGACATCTTAAGTAACCTCCGGTGTTAGATTTGGGCAACTGGCCGCAAAAAATTTTGGAAAGGAACAAGCATGTGCTCCGATACAGTAAGCTTTGCGAAATCCATGCCAACTTTTTAAATCCCCAAAATTGCCATATTTACGCCCTGTTATGGCGCTCAGTGCAAATAATCATGGGCTCCATTGCACTGATATGGTGATTTTGCGCACCACAATGGTGCAAGCGGGGATTATCTCCCTCTTTGTCACTCCGTTTCACCCGAATGCAAAGACATCGGCTATATTTAGCCCACGCTGATCAATTGTCAATCGTCTGCGCGACGGATTGCATTCACTTTATTGCACCAAAAAAAGCCCGTTGCGCGCTCTTGTTTTTAATTGACTGTTTTTATTGATTTTTTACGCTTTATTCTTGCTATTGCTATCAGTTTCGTTCCGACGTGATGATATAAATCACATATTTGCTGGGTTTTGACGTAAAATCTGGTAGATTATGAGCCGTTTTTTTAATCAGTGGCTGCCTGTTTTTCAGGGGGTCGCAACATCTGAGTGAATGCCAAATCCATGTCTAATCCACAGATCGATAAATTACGTAATATCGCAATCATTGCGCACGTAGACCACGGTAAAACCACCCTGGTTGATAAACTGCTGCAGCAATCAGGTACCTTGGACTCCCGTGGCGGCGTTGAAGAACGCGTGATGGACTCCAACGATATCGAGAAAGAGCGTGGCATTACCATCCTGGCGAAAAACACCGCTATCAACTGGAATGATTACCGCATCAATATCGTGGACACCCCAGGGCACGCCGACTTCGGTGGTGAAGTAGAGCGTATTATGTCGATGGTGGATTCTGTTCTGCTGATCGTTGACGCAGTTGACGGCCCGATGCCGCAAACTCGTTTCGTGACCCAGAAAGCGTTCGCTCACGGTTTGAAGCCAATTGTTGTTATCAACAAAATCGACCGTCCGGGCGCTCGTCCTGACTGGGTGATGGATCAGGTATTCGATCTGTTTGACAATCTGGGTGCGTCCGACGAACAGCTGGACTTCCAGGTGGTTTACGCATCAGCACTGAATGGCTGGGCAACACGCGAAGAAGGCGAGACTGGCGAGAACATGGAACCACTGTTCCAGGCAATCGTAGACAATGTTGCACCACCTGCGGTCGACGTTGACGGCCCGCTGCAGATGCAAATCTCTCAGCTGGACTACAGCTCTTACGTCGGTGTTATCGGTGTTGCCCGTGTGACCCGTGGTTCTGTAAAACCAAACCAGCAAGTGACCATTATTGGTGCAGACGGTAAAACCCGTAACGGTAAAGTCGGTACTGTCATGGGCTACCTGGGTCTGGAGCGCCACGATATCGATCGCGCGACTGCCGGTGATATCATCGCGATCACTGGTCTGGGTGAGCTGAAAATCTCTGACACCATCTGTGATGTCAACGCGGTTGAAGCACTGCCAGCGCTGAGCGTCGATGAGCCAACTGTAACCATGACTTTCCAGGTGAACACCTCTCCGTTTGCCGGTAAAGAAGGTAAGTTCGTGACCTCTCGTAACATTCTGGAGCGTCTGCAGAAAGAGCTGGTTCATAACGTTGCGCTGCGCGTTGAAGAAACAGAAGACCCGGACAAATTCCGCGTGTCAGGTCGTGGTGAACTGCACCTGTCGATTCTGATTGAAAACATGCGCCGTGAAGGCTTCGAGCTGGCGGTATCACGTCCTGAAGTTATCATCAAAGAAGAAAACGGCCAGTTGATGGAACCGTTTGAAACTGTGACCATTGATGTCATGGAAGAACACCAGGGCGGCATCATGGAGAAAATCGGCCTGCGTAAAGGTGAGCTGAAAGACATGGCGCCGGATGGTAAAGGTCGTGTGCGTATGGATTTCGTTATGCCATCACGTGGCCTGATCGGTTTCCAGACTGAGTTCATGACCCTGACCTCAGGCTCTGGTCTGATTTACCACACGTTTGATCATTACGGTCCGCACAAAGGTGGCGAGATCGGCCAGCGCGTCAATGGCGTGCTGATTGCAAACGCCGCGGGTAAAGCACTGACCAATGCCCTGTTTAACCTGCAGGAGCGTGGTCGTCTGTTCATCGGTCACGGTGTCGAAGTCTACGAAGGCATGGTGATTGGTATTCACAGCCGTGATAATGACCTGACGGTTAATGCCCTGAAAGGTAAGCAGCTGACCAACGTCCGTGCATCAGGAACCGATGATGCGCAGGTGCTGACCACGCCAATTAAGTACACCCTGGAGCAGGCGCTGGAATTCATCGATGACGATGAGCTGGTGGAAGTGACGCCGGAAAGCATTCGTATCCGTAAGAAACTGCTGACGGAAACGGATCGTAAGCGTGCGAGCCGTGGTGCGAAGTAACAACTGATTCTGTGCGCCCTTTGGGGGCACAGTAAAAAATCCCCCGTTCCGGTTATCCCGGCGGGGGATTTTTTTATTCAGGCCGACACCAGATTAACTGCGGTTCAGCTGGGCCACAAAGCGCTCAGATTCACTGATAGCGGCGCGCATATCGCTGATCGCCCGCTGGATATCGCGTTCAAGCGAGCGGAACTCGCCTTGCAGAGAGCCGATTGCTGCAGCATTGAGGTTGTGCTTCAGGTACAGGCTGTTATCCCGCAACGTATCCAGCACAGGTGCCATTTTGCCTTCTGCCCTGTGCATGGCAGCAATCATCTTGCTGTAAGAAGCGCGGGTGGCTTTGAGTTTGGCTTCGCTGTCGCGGCGCAGCGCTGAGCTGGAATACAGGCTCAGCTCCTCTTGCCATTCATCGAACAAGGCTTGTGAGACATTTTCAATCGCTGCGATGCGGTCGCTGACTTTATCGGCGGCATCGGCACTGGCTTCATACTGCGCATTCACCCGGTTGTAGGTCTCTTCCAGCGTACCGCCTTCAAAGCGGGTCAGTGACTGTAAAGCGGCCAGCGCTGAGGTAAACTGTTCCTGGGCGTCTTTCTGCGCCTCAGTGGCATCTTCGACGCGATCGACCATGATATCGCGTTTATGAACACCGACCGATTCCATGGCAGAATAGTAGGCGCTCTGGCAGCCCGACAGCAGTGTCAGGCTCAGTATCAGGGCAAAAGCATATGGCATAAAAGCTCCTGGCTGGCGACCTGGCTGGTTGTTATTCCCATCCGGACGCACTATGTTGTTGATATACCCCAATATCCATGACACGGCTGTTCAGAGCCAGAATGCGGCATATTTGAAAGGGCTGAGGTTAACTCTGTCGCGAGTAGGGTCGTTTCGTAGTTGAACGATAAACAACAAAGATTAATTCAATATGGCTGATATGAAAATAACGTCCAGGCCGGGTTTGCGCCAGGCGGTCACAGAACTTTGGCAATTCGTACAGTATTTGTACCGTCGCATCGATCATGATCGCCTGACCGTCACGGCCGGCTCTATGGCCTATGTGACGCTGCTGTCGCTGGTGCCCATGATCACTGTGGTGCTGTCAGCACTGTCGAGTTTTCCCGTGTTTGCTTCTCTGGGCGATCAGCTGCAGGCCTTTGTGTTTGAAAATTTTGTGCCGACAGCAGGGGACGTGGTGCAAAACTACCTCAATCAGTTTGTCGCTAACGCTGGCAAAATGACGGCTGTGGGGATCGGGGCCTTGTTTGTGGTCGCCATTCTGCTGATATCCGCCATTGATAAGTCACTGAATTATATTTTCCGGGTTCGCCAGCACCGCCGTGTGGTGATCTCCTTTTCGATTTACTGGATGGTACTGACCTTGGGCCCGATACTGGTCGGCTCCAGTCTGGCGATCAGCTCCTACCTGGCTTCACTGAATATCTTGGGCAGCGAAACCGTGAACGGCTTTGTACAGCAGCTGTTGCGCGGTCTGCCTGTTCTGATGTCCACCCTGGCCTTTCTGGGCCTGTATATGCTGGTGCCTAACACTAAAGTCCGGTTGCGTAATGCGCTGATAGGTGCTCTGATCGCCAGTGCCCTGTTTGAGCTGAGCAAAAAAGTCTTTGCGCTCTACATCACTAATTTCCCGTCTTACCAGCTGATATACGGCGCACTGGCTGTGGTACCTATTTTGTTTGTGTGGGTGTACCTGTGCTGGTGTATTGTGTTGCTGGGCGCAGAAATCACCGCCAGCTTGTGTGAAGAGCAGCATTGGCGTCAGCGGGCAAAAACACCGCACGGCTCAGGTGAGGGTGAAAAACAGCCTCTGGCCTCAGTGGATGCCGGGCATCAGGGAGCACAGGCATCCGGTGCTGAGCAAACGAAGAACAGCAACAAACCGTGAAGACGTACAAGGATACAAAATGATTGCGCTGATACAACGAGTGAGTGAAGCCAGTGTTGCCGTCGATGGCAAAGTGACCGGTGCTATTGGCAAGGGGTTACTGGTTTTACTCGGGGTAGAGAAAGGTGACGATGAAGCGAAAGCTCGCCGGCTGCGCGATAAAGTGCTGGGCTACCGGGTGTTTGAGGATGATGCCGGAAAAAT
The DNA here is from genome assembly GCF_030547675.1 of Photobacterium sp. 2_MG-2023. NCBI lineage: Bacteria > Pseudomonadati > Pseudomonadota > Gammaproteobacteria > Vibrionales > Vibrionaceae > Photobacterium > Photobacterium sp. 2_MG-2023. The sequence continues at coordinate 30,834 of NZ_JAUOQQ010000016.1, read as the reverse complement.
GAACCTCAATGTGCAGCAGGCGGGGGGCAGTGTGCTGGTCGTCTCGCAGTTCACGCTGGCCGCCGATACCAACAGCGGTATGCGTCCGAGCTTTTCGACCGGGGCACACCCGGCGGACGCTGAGCGCTTGTACGATTACTTTGTGTCAGCCTGCCAGGAAAGCGCTGTCCGCACCGAAACGGGTATCTTTGCCGCCGATATGAAAGTGGCGCTTCTTAATGATGGTCCTGTCACTTTCTGGCTGCAGTGCTAGCCTTCATGCTATAGCGTGAACAAGGTGGTTATCTGAATAACCACGGCCGTTTGCGCAGGTAAGCAGACCAACAGGCGGAGCGTGTGAGTGCGCAAATGGAATTGAATGACTGGAGAAGGACGCTATGTTTCGATTGATCACCCCGCAAACTGAGGCGGAACTGGCCCGCTATTTTGACTTTCGCTGGCGGATGTTACGCCAGCCCTGGCATATGCCGGCGGGATCAGAACGCGATGCCTATGACGCCCTGAGCTGCCATCGAATGATAGTCGATGATGACGGTCAGCCGGTGGCGATTGGCCGGCTGTATATGACGCCGGAAAATGACGGTCAGATCCGCTATATGGCTGTCGATCCCAATTACCGCAATAAAGGCATGGGCGGCTTGCTGCTGATGGCGCTGGAATCGCTGGCCCGGCAGGAGGGTGCTAAGCGGCTGGTCTGTAATGCCCGCGAAGAAGCCATTCGCTTTTATCAGATCAACGGTTTTGCCAATCAGGGTGAGTTAAGCGAGGAACGCGGGCCGGTTCGTCATCAGCAGATGCTGAAATATCTGGATCCGTTAACTGAAGTGGTGCGCCATCCCGACTGGTGCCAGGAGCTGCAGGATGTCTGGCAGTCTCATATTCCGATCAGTGAAAAAATGGGCGTCAAAATCAGCCAGTACACAGGTTACCGGTTTGAAGTCAGTGCGGTACTGAACGCCAACCTCAACCCGAGGGCGACCATGTTTGCCGGCAGTATTTTTACCATGGCGACGCTGGCTGGCTGGGGATTCCTCTGGATGTTGCTGAAGGAGCGCCAGCTTCAGGCTGATATCATGCTGGTTGATAGCCGCATTCGTTACTCCGCGCCGGTGAAATCGCGCCCTCGCGCCGTCACGGGTGTGGAGACCCTCACCGGCGATCTGGACCGGATCGCCAATGGCCGTAAAGGGCGCATGGTGGTGGAAGTGCAGGTATTCAGCGATGAATCCCATGCTGCAACCTTCACCGGAACCTATATGCTGTTTCGCTCGCAAGACAGCACGGATATGTCCTGCTGATGGTTATGCCAGCGTTTGCTGAGCTGTTGGCAGCCATTGCTGGCGTTGAGCTGGATTTCGCGTTCGGACGGGATCGCCAGATCCCACTCTCCCTGTAGCTCCGCTGTTAACTGCTGGCCTTGCAGGCTCAGCGGCTGTATGGCAATGCGTCCCCGATCAGCCCGCAACTTTAGCGGACTCAGCGTGACTGGCGAGCGGACTGGATTGTTACCACTACTGAGTGGGGTAACGGCCAGTGTTTCGCTATTCTGCCAGCTCTGCAGCAGCGAGGCTTCGCTCTGGGTCAGAGACTGTTGGCGGAATGCCGCGTTGAGATGACCATTCAAACTGTAAGCCAGCCCGCGGTGAAACTGCCCCAGACCACTTGCCTGGGCGCTGATATCCATCTTTCCCTGCAGCGGGAGCGGCAGTCCTAACCAGTGGTGCAGCATCTGTGACGGTAAACTGTCACCGGCCAGAGACAGTGTCCATGGCCAGCCTGCTTCGTTGAGCTGGATATCGGCGCTGCCTTCTAACAAGCCTTCTTCAATTGGCAGATTTAACCGTGTGATTTGCCAGTGTCCTGCCTGGCTGCTCATGGTCAGCAGCGGATCGTGGATGGTGATTTGGCGAATATGGGTGAAACCGGCGCTGGCATTGAGTTCACCTTGCCACAGTCCGGGTTGTCCCTGACGCAGCAACACCAGCCCTGTGCCGTCCAGATTGATATCGCTGATCTGAAAAGGCAGTGGCGCATAGGTGCCGGTCAGCTGACTGTAGCCGACAGAGAGCTGATCCACGGTCAGAGTATCCAGCTGGCGCCACCACTGATCGACCTGAGCCTGCAGAGGCGTTTGCGGGGCGCTGTCGTGCATCAGCCAGGCCTGAATGGCTTCGGGCAGTACCCAGCGAATACCCTTTAACTCCAGCTGATGCAGCAACATGGCTTCGGGCGTCAGGGTCGCCTCAGCGCGCAGGTAGCCTTCAAGCATACGGGCCGAAAAGCCGTTCAGGCTGATCTGCTCCGGGGTGAAGTGCAGTTCGGTAAGGGGAGAGTCCAGCAGCAGGTCATGCCAGCGCAGCGTATCGGCCCCCAGCGACAGACGGGCATCCTGCTGTTGCCACAGCGTGCCGGGCCAGCGCCAGTTTTCCAGGGCCAGATTCGCATGACTGGTACTGTATTCTTCGTGTTCCAGACTGCTGTCCAGGATATCCAGACGGCGTAAATCTACGCTCAGCCCGGACTCGTTCGCCTGTGCGCTCAGATCCAATAAGGTTTGGATCGGGAAATCTTGGTCTATCTTCAGGCCGCTGGCGCTGAGCTGGTGGATGATCAGGTTATGCTCGTCAGTCTGATATTCGGCCTGGCCGTGGAAGCGGGCACCTTGCCAGTTCAATGACAAACCATACACAGTCCAGGTTCGGGCATCGCGCTCCCCGTCAATAAGCACCTGCTGCAGTGAGTGATCGTGCCAGGTGGCCTGCTCGGCCGAAAGGCGGAAGTCCCCGTTGAAGTCTCCCCAGTCTTGTGCGCGGTTTTGCCAGTTGTCGAGTTCGAGGCGCGCGTTATCTAGCTGCAATCCGGGCACAGAAACAGTCAGTTTGGTCACAGCCAGCCGGCGGGCGTTGAGCTGCCCGTTTTCCAGCCCGATAACCGGTAGCCGGTCGAGATTAACGCCTTGGATTAACAGGCTGTCAAAATGCCAGCCCCGCTGGTAGAAAGAGGCGGGAGACAGCCAGAGATCAAGCTGCTCAGCGGCTAAGGCGGGCGCATCTTGCCTTTGCCAGCGTGGCTGGCTTAGTCGTAAATGCAGCGGGTCGCTCTGCAGTGAATATTGCACACCGGTAACCTGAGCGCCGCTGTAGCCGGCTCCCTTTAAAAAAGTGTTCACCAGGGCAGCGCTGTAGCGGGTATGCAGCAGGATGACAATAATGGTTGCTGCCATCAGCAGCAGAATCATCAGGGTAGCCAGTATTTTTGTGAAGAAACGCATGCCGAACTCCATATCAGCCGCCAAACCATGTTTAGGCCGCTGCCGGGTAATCGGGCGGTGATGAAAGTCTTGGGAAAAAGGCATGGTAAGGCCAGTGTCAAAAGAGTGAAGGAAATGCGACTACTTGGCAAGGAATGCGGCGGGTTTTTGTTGGCTATTTAGTGTTTAGCTAAGGTTGTTGCACGAGTGTGCGATTGGTTCAGAGACAAGGAAGCCCTGCGGTGCAGGGCTTTTTTCAGTTTCACTCAAATCAGTCCAGCTGAGGGCCAGCGGCAACCAGAGCGGCACCTTGTTCGTTATCTGTGTATTTATCGAAGTTGCTAATGAAGAGTTTAGCCAGATCGTTGGCTTTGGTTTCCCATTCCGCTTCACTGGTATAGGTATCGCGCGGATCCAGAATGTCGGGATTCACACCCGGCAAGGCTGTCGGCACGGTCAGATTGAAAATGGGCACTTGCTTGGTTTCAGCGTTTTCGATCGAACCGTCGAGAATGGCATCAATAATGGCGCGGGTATCTTTGATTGAGATACGTTTACCGCTGCCGTTCCAGCCAGTGTTGACCAGATAGGCTTCAGCGCCTGCCGCTTCCATGCGTTTGACCAGCACTTCCGCATATTTAGTCGGGTGCAGACTTAGGAATGCATTACCAAAACAGGCCGAGAAGGTCGGTGTCGGCTCTGTGATGCCACGCTCGGTGCCAGCCAGTTTCGCCGTAAAGCCAGACAAAAAGTGGTACTTGGTCTGCTCGGGCGTCAGCTTGGACACCGGAGGCAGTACACCGAAGGCGTCAGCCGACAGGAAAATCACTTTATTGGCATGACCACCGCGGGATACCGGCTTCACTATGTTCTCAATGTGGTACAGCGGGTAGGACACACGGGTGTTTTCGGTTTTAGAACCGTCGTCAAAATCTATGGTGCCGTCATCGCGAACGGTCACGTTTTCCAGCAGGGCGTCACGACGGATCGCCTGATAGATGTCCGGTTCGGCTTCTTTCGACAGTTTAATGGTTTTGGCGTAGCAGCCCCCTTCGAAGTTGAAGACACCGTTGTCATCCCAGCCATGCTCGTCATCACCAATCAATTTACGCTTAGGATCGGTAGACAGGGTGGTTTTACCTGTGCCGGACAGGCCAAAGAACACGGCAACATCGCCATTTTCTCCCTGATTAGCTGAACAGTGCATAGAGGCAATGTCCTGCAGCGGCAGGAAGTAGTTCATCATAGAGAACATGCCCTTTTTCATCTCGCCGCCGTACCAGGTACCCCCGATCAGTTGCATGCGCTCTGTCAGGTTGAACACGGTGAAGTTTTCAGAGTGCATGCCGTGTTGCTGCCACTGGTCATTGGTGCATTTGGCACCGTTCATCACCACAAAGTCGGGTTTGAAGGTGGCCAGCTCTTCGTCACTCGGACGGATGAACATGTTCTTCACAAAGTGTGCCTGCCAGGCCACTTCAGTGATCACCCGAATACATAAGCGGGTGTCCGGGTTTGCACCACAGTAGCCGTCGATCACAAACAGACGTTTGCCGGATAGCTGATTGGCGACCAGCGCTTTCAGATCGCTCCAGACCTCTGAACTCAGTGGTTTGTTGTCGTTGCTGCCTTGATCTGACCACCACAGAGTATCGCGAGTGGTGTCGTCTTTGACTATGTACTTATCTTTTGGAGAACGACCGGTAAAAATGCCAGTGTCTACAGAGACAGCTCCCAGCTCTGTCACTACGCCTTTTTCATAACCTTCCAGACCGGGTCTGGTTTCTTCCTCAAAAAGGACTTCGTAGGAAGGATTACGAAGGACTTCTTTTACGTTATGGATACCATACTGAGACAAATTCAGCTGTTGGTTGACCTTTTTATCTTCGGCGTGCATGACTGTCATTAGCGACTCCTGGGGGGTAAGAGGTAGTTAGGCTGTCTTTTTTTACCCTGCGTACAGGGAGGTAGCTTTTGTCGTAACCACATACAAAGTATGGTTACTTTCTAGTGTTTTTATCTGTACCTAGCCTAATTTTACCCTGTCTGGAAAGGTTTATGCCAGTGTAAGTGATTAATATTCCTTGCCAATTAAGCATGAATAAGCTGTGCTTGCATTTCAGAAAGCAGCATAAAAGTGTGGAGGAGTTAAAAAAAAAGCCAGCATGTAGCTGGCTTATGTAATTTACTTTCAGTCTTAATAATGGATGAAAATTAATGCAGCTGCGAATCGTCGGCTTCGGAGCCGGTTTCGAACAGGCTGGTAATATCAAAACTGTCGAAATCGTAGCTGGTGCCACAGTAGTCGCAATGCAGTGAGACTTTACCCTCTTCCTGCAAAATACGTTCAACTTCATTACGATCCAGTAACTTAATGGCACCGGCGCTGCGCTCGCGAGAGCAGCCGCAGTGGAAAATCACCGGTTGCGGATCAAAGAGTTTTACTTTCTCCTGGTGGTACAGGCGGTATAACACGTCCTGAGCAGGCAGACCGAACAGCTCTTCATTCTTCACTGTCTCTGTTAATTGCTCCAGGTGCTCAAAATCACTGGCATCGCCTTTACCATCTGGCAGGATCTGCAGCAGCATGCCTGCGGCTTTAGTCTGGCCGTCGGCCTCACCGGTGCGCAGCCAGATGCGGGTCGCCAATTGCTCTGAGTTAGCAAAGTAGCTTTCCAGACACGCGGCAAGCGTGTCGCCTTCCAGGCCGACCACGCCCTGGTAGCGTTCACCCTGGTTCGGTGTGATGGTAATGATCATATGGCCTTTGCCCATTAGATCGTGGATGTTGCCGTCCGCAGCCAGTTCGCCGTCCCAACGTGCGACACCACGCATCTGCTGGTTGTGATCACCATTAATCACAGCCAGTTTCACAGGACCGTCACCTTGCAGTTGTACCGTGATGGACCCCTCGAATTTCAGAGTGGCCGTCAGCAGGCTGGTGGCAACCAGCAATTCGCCCAGTAGTGTCTGCAAAGGCGCAGGGTAGTCCTTGCTGGCAATAATGTGCTGATAGGTATCGGTGAGTTGTACGAGTTCACCGCGAACAGACACATCGTCAAACAGGTAACGGTAAAGATTATCGCTGGTCATGATTTGGTTTTCTCCGGCACTCACTGTCAGTGATTGCTTTTAAACTTAAGTATATCGCGTCGCTGCTTTTTATCCGGGCGCTTGTCCGGGTGCGGATTGTGCGAATTGAGCTTGCGCATCTGTGCCTGTTGCTCGCGCTGAGTCAGGCTGGCTGCTGTTTCCTGATAAAGGGTTTGGGCCTCCGGGGCGCCACGACGCGTACCGGACACTTTGAGGATAGTGACTGTTTTTTCCTCATTACCCTGCCGAAGTTTGATTTCAGCCCCCAGCTCGACAAGCTTGCTGGGTTTGGACCGCTGGCCGTTATAGTGCACTTTTCCGCCGTCGATCATGTTTCGCGCGATCGAGCGGGTTTTGTAAAAGCGGGCAGCCCACAGCCATTTGTCCAGACGCACTTCTGTTGTATCGGATTCGGAGGGTTGCCGACTCATAAAATAGGCTCCTTACCCAAATGGGCGCTAAAAATATCACAATGGAAATGCTGCGTCAGCTGCATAGCCTGATTCCCTGCCGGATTGTCTCTGAGCCAAGGTGATAGCGATCCGGGTAAGTCACAGATCACCAGTGTCACATTTTGGCTAACGACCCGAAAAGCCAAGGAAAAATACCGTTCGTTTTGGCTTGATCTGACACAGCGCATTCACAGTGTTTGGGTTTACTGTAATGCGAAGATAGTCTTAGACCTTGTTTCGTTGCACAAAAAGTCAGCGTTACAGGTACACAGTAGTTATTAAATGGTGATGCCGGATCGCAAATTCAACAATGAATGGGAATTTCCTCACACGAAATAACACACTGCTAAATGAGTAGTATTTTTTCAGTGAGTGGGTTTGCTATATTAACCTGTCATGCAACAAGATGAGCGTCGGGATTGCGGCAAGCAAAAATCCGCTTGAAATAACTGGAACTCAATCCGGGCTTTTCTTGTCATATTATTGATTACAAAGAGTCATGAGGCAGAAAACAGCAAATGGATGTAGCTAGGGTAACAATGCACTGGCGTCAGGCAGTGACGGGAAAACGTATGCCCTCAATGCAGTCTCTGACCCGAATCGTGACCTGGTGTCTGGTGGTTGTTCTGGCCTGGATGCTGGGGCGTCTTGTGTGGTCGGCATTACAACCAGTGGAAGCGCCGCCGGCCTGGCAGGCACCCAGCATCAAGTCTGGCGGGGCTAATCAGCAGGGGCTGCAAGTATCTGAATTGCTGACGTTGGAGCTGTTCGGCCGCTATCGGGCGGATGCCCCTAAGGCAATTCCTCAGCAACCTGTTAAACAGGATGCACCAGAGACTAAACTTAACCTGACACTGGTTGGGGTGGTGGCGAGTAACAACCCGCAAACCACTCTGGCTGTGATCACCAATCGGGGTAAGCAGAATACCTATGGTTTGAATGAAGCGATAGACGGCACGCGCGCGACCTTGCAGGGGGTGTTTGTTGACCGGGTCATTATCCGTAACAACGGGCGCGATGAGACACTGATGCTGGACGGACAAAAGTTTGGCCAGAATGGGTCTCAGGTGTCAGCCCCTTCTACTGCACCGGCTGCACGGCAGGCACCCGAGCCGACAGTGCAGCCCGATTCTACCGAGTCCGAGGGAGCCGGTGACGAGTTGGCGCAGATAAAACAAGAGATCATGGACAAGCCACAAAACCTCTTCTCATACATTCGTTTATCTCAGGTAAAGCAGGATGATGAGCTGATAGGTTATCGGGTTAATCCAGGGAAAAACCGTGTGCTTTTTGATGCCGTTGGGCTGCAGCCGGAAGATCTGGCAGTGAGTCTTAACGGCAATGATTTGAAGGACCCGACCGTGATGGCACGGTTGTGGACTGAGCTGTCCTCTGCCACTGAACTGACATTAACAGTAGAGCGTGACGGGCAGTTACATGACATATTGATAGAGCTGCAATAGCGGCACGAATACATTGCGTATATACGCAGGAGTTTTTTGTGAAAAAATGGATGGGTAAGGGCACCCTGTGGCTGGCGGCCAGCTTGCTGTCGACTCCCCTGATGGCAAGTGAATTCAGCGCCAGTTTCAAAGGAACTGATATTCAAGAGTTTATCAACATTGTTGGACGTAATCTGCAGAAAACTATCATTGTGGATCCCTCTGTCAGAGGGCAGGTTAATGTCCGCAGCTATGATCTGCTGAACGACGAACAGTATTACCAGTTTTTCCTCAACGTACTGGAAGTGTACGGGTTTGCCGTCGTCGAAATGGAAAACGGCATACTGAAAGTTATCCGTGATAAAGACGCGAAAATTTCTTCTATTCCTGTCGTTGACAGCAAAACCCAGGCGCAGGGTGATGAAGTGGTGACCCGGGTGGTGGCGGTACGCAATGTCTCCGTCAGAGAGCTGTCTCCTCTGCTGCGTCAGCTGAACGATAACGCAGGTGCGGGTAACGTGGTGCACTACGACCCGGCGAACATCATCATGATCACCGGCCGTGCGGCCGTCGTTAATCGTCTGGCGGATATCATTGAGCGGGTTGACCGTGCCGGTGATAAAGAGATCGACGTGGTTGAGCTCAATAATGCCTCTGCCGCAGAGATGGTGCGCATTGTCGATGCCCTGAACAAGTCGGCTGATGCCAAGTCGACGCCAGAGTTTCTGCAACCTAAATTAGTCGCGGATGAGCGCACCAATTCTGTGCTGCTGTCCGGCGATCCTAAAGTGCGTGAGCGCCTTAAACGTCTGATACGCCAGTTAGATAAAGAAATGGCGAGCTCGGGCAATAACCGTGTCGTTTACCTCAAATACGCCAATGCCGAAGAGCTGGTCGATGTACTGAAAGGGGTATCCGATAACTTGCAGGCCGAAAAACAAGGCAATGGTCAGGCCGCTGCTGTTGCTAAGAAAAATGATGTGATGATAGCCGCGCACGCCGACACCAATGCCCTGATCCTGACGGCACCGCCGGATATCATGCGCGCGCTGGAAAACATCATTGCCCAGCTCGACATCCGCCGTGCTCAGGTGCTGATTGAGGCGATGATTGTTGAATTGTCTGAAGGGGCCGGTATCAACTTCGGTATTCAGTACGGTTCGAAAGAAAACGGGATAGTGCAGTTTAACAACTCTAATGTGCCTGTCGGTCAGTATCTGATTGGTCTGGAAGAGGCGAAGGATACTACCCGGACCGAGCAGCGCTTTGACAATAATAACAATCTGGTTGACGTGGAAGTTACCGAAAGCGGCGATTTTTCGACTCTGGGCCAGGTGCTGTCAGGTGCCAATGGTGCGGTACTGGGCTTGATCATGGGTGACTGGACCATGCTGGTCAATGCGGTGGCCACAGACCGTGAATCTAACATCCTGTCTTCACCCAGTATTACCGTGATGGACAATGGCGAAGCTTCGTTTATTGTCGGTGAGGAAGTACCTGTGGTGACTGGCTCAACGGCCAGCTCTAATAACGATAACCCATTCCAGACCGTCGAACGCAAAGAAGTGGGTATCAAGCTCAAAGTGACCCCGCAAATTAACGAAGGGGATTCTGTGCAGCTCAAGATTGAGCAAGAGGTCTCTAACGTTCTGGGTGCCAACGGCGCGGTTGACGTGCGTTTCTCCAAGCGACAGCTTACCACCTCTGTGCTGATTCAGGACGGACAGATGATTGCCCTGGGCGGCCTGATCCAGGACGAGACCAACGAAAATGAATCCAAGATCCCGATTCTTGGCGATATTCCTATCCTGGGCCACCTGTTTAAATCCAACAATACCAGTAAGGGCAGAACCAACCTGATGGTATTTATTAAGCCGACCATTATCCGTGATGGCGTGACGGCAGATGGTATTACCCAGCGTAAGTACAACTATATCCGGGCTGAGCAGCTGTATAAGGCCGATGAAGGCCTGCGTCTGATGCCGGAGACCAAAACCCCGGTATTGCCGAGATATGGCGAAGATATTTCTCTGCCCCCTGAAGTACGGGCATTTGTCTCCCGTCTGGAGGAGAAGTGATGGACACGCTGCGCCCGGCCGATCTGGTGCAGTTCCGTTTGCCGTTTTCTTTCGCCAAGCGTCATAAAGTGGTGCTTGAAACGGGTGAACACGGCAGGGTGCTTTATCATGACGGACCGCTAAAAGCTGTGGTGCTGGCGGAAGTGCGCCGGGTGTCTGGCCGCAGTTTTCGCGTTGAAGCGCTGGAGCCGCATGCTTTTGAACAACGCCTCACCGATGCCTATCAGCGTGATTCGTCGGAAGCGCGTCAGTTGATGGAAGATCTGGGCTCTGACAGCGATGACTTTTTCTCGCTGGCTGAAGAGTTGCCTCAAACCGAAGACTTGCTGGAATCGGAAGATGACGCGCCAATCATCAAGCTGATCAATGCCATGCTGGCTGAAGCGATCAAGGAAGGAGCCTCGGATATCCATATCGAGACCTTTGAGAAAACCTTGTCGATTCGTTTTCGTGTCGATGGCGTGCTGCGCGAGGTGCTGACCCCGAGCCGCAAGCTGGCACCGCTTCTGGTCTCCCGGATCAAAGTCATGGCCCGGCTGGATATCGCCGAGAAACGCGTGCCTCAGGATGGCCGGATCTCTCTGCGCATCGGTGGCCGGGCGGTAGACGTGCGGGTGTCAACCATGCCGTCCTCGCACGGCGAGCGTGTCGTATTGCGTTTGCTGGATAAAAATGCGACCCGGCTGGATTTACACAGCCTGGGCATGACGCCCCGTATTCACAAAAGTTTCCAGTACCTGATTGCCCGTCCGCACGGCATCATACTGGTGACAGGGCCGACTGGCTCGGGTAAATCGACCACCTTATATGCCGGCCTGCAGGAGCTGAACAGCCATGAGCGAAATATCCTGACAGTCGAAGATCCGATTGAATTTGATATCGATGGCATAGGTCAGACACAGGTGAATACCAAAGTGGACATGACCTTTGCCCGTGGGCTGCGGGCGATTCTGCGTCAGGATCCGGATGTGGTGATGGTCGGTGAGATCCGTGACCTGGAAACCGCTTCCATTGCCGTGCAGGCCTCCCTGACCGGTCATATGGTGATGTCGACCCTGCACACCAACACAGCGATTGGTGCCGTGACCCGTTTGCGCGATATGGGTATCGAGCCTTTCCTGGTCTCTTCTTCTTTGTTGGGGGTACTGGCGCAACGTCTGGTACGGACGCTGTGTCCCCATTGCCGCGATCCCTATCAGGCTGACAGTGAGCAGAAAAAGCTGTTCGATGTACCGGAATATGAGTCCTTGACCCTCTACCATGCCGTCGGTTGCGAGCACTGCAATAACAAAGGCTATCGTGGCCGGACCGGGATTCACGAACTGCTGCTGGTGGATGAACAGGTACAGGAGCTGATCCATGCCGATGCCGGCGAGCAGGCGATAGAAAGAGTGATCCGCCAGCACACCCCGAGTATCCGTGATGATGGTCTTGCCAAAGTCCGCCAGGGTATTACCACGCTTGAAGAAGTGATGCGAGTGACCAGGGAGGGCTGATGGCAGCATTTGAATATAAGGCCCTGGATACCAAAGGACGCCAGAAAAAAGGCGTCATGGAAGCCGACACGGCCCGTCAGCTTCGCCAGCAACTGCGCGAGCAGGGATTGATCCCGGTTGAAGTCAGCCAGAGTCATGAGCGTGAAAAGCGCAAGGCGGGCGGGCGGATTGCGTTTCGCCGCGGGATCAGCACCAATGAACTGTCCCTGCTGACCCGCCAGCTGGCCACCTTGGTCCAGGCGGGGATGCCGTTAGAAGAGTGCCTGCGCGCGGTGGCCGAGCAGAGCGAAAAAGTCCGTCTGAAAAACATGATGCTGGCGGTGCGCTCTAGAGTAGTTGAAGGCTACACCCTGGCAGACAGCATGGCAGAATTCCCTCATATCTTTGACCAGCTCTTTCGGGCCATGGTCTCGGCAGGGGAAAAATCCGGCCATCTGGATACCGTGCTCAACCGTCTGGCCGATTACACTGAAAACCGGCAGAAAATGCGCAGTAAGCTGCAGCAAGCGCTGATTTACCCGACCATGCTGACTCTGGTTGCCGTGTCTGTGGTGGCTTTTTTGCTGGCCACTGTGGTGCCGAAAATTGTGGATCAGTTTGTCCATATGGGGCAGGAATTGCCGCAGATCACTCAGGTGCTGCTGGCCGCCAGTAATTTTGTTCAGCACTGGGGACTGGCCGTTGTGCTGGTCATCATACTGCTGATTGCGGGTATCCGGATGGCGTTGCGTCGTCCGGACCTGCGGCTGCGCTGGGACAGGCGGATGATGGGCGTTCCTGTTATCGGTAAAGTGGCGCGTGGCCTGAATACATCCCGTTTTGCCCGCACGCTGTCGATTTGTACCTCCAGTGCCATCCCTTTGCTTGATGGAATGAAGGTGGCCTCTCAGGTCATGACCAATACCTGGGTGAATCAGGAAATCCTTGAGGCAGCCGATAAGGTCAGGGAAGGCGCCAGTCTTCGCGTCTCACTGGAACAAACTAAGCTGTTTCCGCCCATGATGCTCCACATGATAGCCAGTGGTGAGCGCAGTGGCGAGCTGGAGCAGATGCTGACCCGGGCGGCCGATAATCAGGACAGAGATTTCGAATCTTTGGTCAACATGGCACTGGGGGTGTTTGAACCCCTTTTGATTGTAGTAATGGCTGGGGTGGTGATGTTTATCGTTATCGCGACTCTGATGCCAATCATTGCCCTGAATAACATGGTGGGCATGTAGTTTTCCCTTTTGGAGGTGTGTCAATGCAACGTCAACAACGCGGTTTTACCCTGCTGGAAGTCATGGTGGTTATCGTGATTCTGGGCGTACTGGCCAGTCTGGTCGTCCCGAACTTGCTGGGTAATAAAGAAAAGGCCGATCAGCAGAAAGTCGTGACCGATATTGGTGCGCTGGAGCAGGCATTGGATATGTATAAGCTGGATAACAGTGTTTATCCAACCACAGATCAAGGTCTGGATGCGCTGGTGACTGAGCCTTCGTCAAGCCCTGAACCACGTAATTACCGTAACGGTGGCTATATCAAGCGTCTGCCTAAAGACCCTTGGGGTAACGACTATAACTACGTGATGCCTGGTGAACATGGTCCGGTGGATGTCTTCAGCCTGGGTGCTGACGGCCAGGAAGGCGGTGAAGAGGTCAATACCGATATCGGTAACTGGAATATGCTGGATTACCGTTAATTCAAACTATGAAACGTGCAGCTGCCGGATTTACGCTGATTGAACTGATGCTGGTGCTGGTACTGCTGGCCACCAGCGCCGTAGCCGTTGTGATGACACTGCCGGCGCCTAAAAATGAGGTGCTGAAAGAAGAATCACAGCGATTTTATTATCTGGTGCAACTGCTGGGTGAAGATGCCATGCTGAATGGCCGTGATTACGGTGTCCGGGTTGACAGGCAGGGCTACCAGTTTTTTGAGCTGGACCCGAAAGGCTGGCAACCCCTCAAGGATTCACGTTACTTCAGCGAAGTCACTTTGCCCGATACGCTCGGCATGGAAGTCAAGGTTGGCAGCGACGCCTGGCAGGACGAGGATCGTTTGTTCGAACCCGGTTCGCTGTTTGACGAGGATCTTTTTGCCAGTGAAGAAGATGAAAAAGCCAAACCGCCGCAGATTATCGTGATGTCCAGTGGTGAGTATACGCCTTTTACTGTGTCGTTTGATGCCAGTGGAGAAGGTGATATCTGGACAGTCGAAGCCGATGAAGTCGGACAATTGCACCTGCTTGAACCGGGAGCCACCCGAGAGGAGTCAGGCCAATGAGTTCCCGGCGGAAATTATCTTCTCAAACGGGTTTCACGTTACTGGAAGTGCTGGTTGCCATGGCCATTTTTGCGACGGCCGCCTTGAGTGTGATGAAGGCGGTCGGACAGCACATCAACGCTATGGGCTACCTGGAGCAGAAAACCTTTGCCACCATGGTAGCGGATAATGAGCTGGCCCGAATTCGCATTGCAGGCGAGCGGCTGACCGCCGAGAAGAAAGGCAAATCTGAGCTCGCCGGACGGCAATGGTACTGGTCAATCAAAAGCACCGCCACAGCGGATGGCTACCTCCGAGCTCTGGATATCGTTGTCGCTACCGATGAGGCACTGAAAGACAGGGTGGCGACCTTAAGGACTTACATTGAGAACTGAGCATCGTCAGCCATTATCGCGACATGCGGGATTTACACTGCTCGAAGTACTGGTGGCTATTGCGGTGTTTGCTATGTTCAGCCTGTCGGCCTATCAGGTCATGAACGGGGTGCAGCGCAGCGATGAACAGTCGCGGGAGCATAACCAACGGTTACAGGAAATTCAGCGGGCCATGCTGATGCTGGACAACGATTTTCGTCAGATTATCGGCCGTCAGGTCAGGCAGCAGGGCAATAACGAGAGTGCCCCTTTGTTGCAGAGCGGCGAATACCTGCTTGATTCCGCCAGTCACGGCATTATTTTTACCCGCGATGGCTGGCAGAACCCACAGCAAATGTTTCCCCGCAGCGAGATTCTCCGGGTGGGCTATCGCATTATTGATGACAAACTCGAGCGGGTGTGGTTTCGCTATCCCGACACTGTGGTAGGTACTGAGCCTTTGGTGCGTAAGGTGCTGCAAGGGGTGACGGCTTTGTCATTCAGCTACTACGGTGCGCAAGGCTGGCAGGAAGCCTGGTCAGATAATACCAGATTGCCCAAAGGCATTGCTGTCACCCTGACACTGGAAGATCTGGGTAAGATAGAGCGCGTTTATATGCTGCCGGAAGCGGTATTGCCGGACGCAGAAAAGCCAGATGAGGAGACCGCCTCATGAGACAGTCCCCCGCCAGACAGCAAGGGGTAGCCTTAATTGTGGCCCTGCTGCTGTTAGCCATAATGACATTGCTGGCGGTTCAGATGACAGATCGTCTGCAACTGAATTTCTACCGGGTTGAGAATCAGGTTTTTAACCAGCAGGCCTATTGGTACAGCCAGGGGATGGAGCAGTTGGCCAAAGTGGCGATAGAACAGAGTCTGGCGGACAGTGACACTGTTAACTTAAGCCAGGTCTGGGCAACCGAAGGCCAGAGCTATCCGCTGGATAATGGCGAAGTGCAGGGAAATATCTATGATCTGCAGGCGTGCTATAACCTGAATGCCTTGTCGGGTCAGGCACCTGAGCAGGATCGCAGCCAGAAGCCGTTTCGGGTACGTTTTCTGCAGGCTCTGTTAGAAGAGGCGGGAGCGGAAAGCTATGAAGCAGAAGTGGCGGCGGATTCGGTGTGGGAGTACGTCGATCCCGACGAGACAGTGTACAGCGCCTACGGTGCAGGCGACAGCAGCTATGAAGGTTTTTCACCGGCATACCTGCCGCCCAGAAATCTGATGGCAGATGTGAGTGAGTTTCGCGCGGTGAATGGCGTGAGTGCCACCATGTATCAGCAGGCTCGCCCTTTATTATGTGCCTTACCGTCGACCGATCTGCTGATCAATGTCAATACGATCCAGCCAGCTCAGGCAGCGTTGCTGGTCGGCGTATTCAGCCCGGAGCTGAGCCTGGATGATGCCCGTCAGTTGATAGAGAACCGCCCTTATGACGGCTGGCAGGATGTGGATGCCTTTCTGGCCGAAGGGGCCGTTAACCGGCTGACTGAAGCGGCGCGCAAGCAGGCGAAATCTTACCTGGCCGTAAAAAGTGATTTTTTTGAGCTCGATGCGGAAGTGACAGTGGATCGTACGCGATTGCGAATATTAGCCCTGCTCAAACGAGACGGGGAGAACAAGGTGACTGTCGTACGTCGCCGTTATGGAGGAATGAGTGAGCGAGTTTCTGACGATAAGGCTGAGTAGCCGTCCTGACGGGCCGGTACATTGGCTGGTCTGGTCGCCACAGCAACAGGAAGTGATTGCCTCGGGTGAACTGGCTGACACTGATCAGCTGGGCGAGCTGGCGGCATACGGGGAAAACCGGCCTGTGTATCTGCTGGTATCAGGCAGCGATGTGCTGTTGAGCCAGGTATCGATCCCATCCGGGTCCGGGCGTCAACTGGCACAGGTACTGCCGTATCTGCTGGAAGAAGAGCTGGCGCAGGATGTTGATGACCTGCACATTCATATGCTTAAGCGGGAAGCCGATAAGGCGGATGTTGCTGTTGTCGGACATCAGCGGATGCAGCACTGGTTGTCGTTATGTGACGATGCCGGGCTGGTGGTACGAAAAATCATTCCAGACTGTCTCTGTTTGCCGGCCTTTGACAATAGTTACAGTGCCGCCGAGATTGATGGTCAGTGGCTATTGCGCCAGTCGGCGACTCAGGGCATTTGCGCCGACACCGAATGGCTGGCGAGCTGGATGATGGCACAACAGGTGCCATTAATCAGCCAGGTGCTGGAAGAGGAATCCCCAGAAGCGCAGAGCGCCGATGCGCAAACCGCGGCCGAGGCGTTAACGGACGACACAGAAGATTCGGTCAGTCAGCACCGGATTCGTCATTTCACCCCAGCACCATCCGGCATGCCGGGACACTGGCAGGCCGAAGCGCCTGAGCTTGTGATGGCCTTGTTGGCGAAAGGGGCTGATGACAGCAAAGTCAATTTACTGTCCGGTCCTTATAAACTGCAACCGACCTGGCACAAAGCGCTTAAGCCCTGGCGAAAAGTGGGCATTGCCGCTGTGCTGGTACTGGGCGTGCTGGTAGCTGAATATGTGGTGCGTGTGCAGGGTATGGAAAATCAGGCGCTGGCCTATAAAACCGAGAGTGAGCGTATCTTTCGTCAGGTACTGCCGCAATTTAACAATATTCCCACCAGCAGTTACCTGAAACGCCAGATGAATCAGGAGCTGTCACGCCTCGGCGGTGCGGAATCGGGTCAGGGGGTTTTGCCCTGGCTGATTGAGCTGCGTCCGGCGTTACTGAAAGTGCCGCAGATCTCGGTGCAGAATCTGAAATACGATCACAACCGCCATGAATTGAGGTTGCAGGCGGTGGCGGCTGAATTCCAGCATTTCGAACAGCTCAGGGTTTTGCTGGTGGAAGGATTTGAAGTTGAACAGGGCCAGCTTAACCGTGACGGCCAGCAGGTAAGTGGTGCGCTGGTGCTGAGGAGACGTTCGTGAATCAGTGGTTTAAAGCATTAAGCGGGCGAGAGCAGCGTCTGGTGATTGGCGGCGCAATCGCACTGGTGATTGCCGTATTATACTGGGGCATTTGGCAGCCGATGGCACAAAGGGCTGACTCTGCCGAGCAAAATCTGCAAACAGAGCGTCAGCTACTGAGCTGGGTCAGCGAGAAGGCCGACGATATTACCGCGTTGCGGGCTAAAACCGGCGCAACTGGCAGTGTCAGCCCCCAGGGGCTGAATCAGGTCGTCAATGAAACCACGCGCCGGTTTCGCATTGAATTGATCAGAATGCAGCCGCGTGACGAAGCCGTTCAGGTTTGGGTGCAGCCTTTGCCCTTTAATACATTAGTTAACTGGCTGGCTTTTCTGCGTGAAGAACACGGTATTGAAGCGCAGTTTCTGGATGTATCAAAAACCAATCAGGCAGGGCTGGTAGAAGTGAACCGTTTACAGCTGGGACGAGGCTAAGCGTGAGGTACAAAATATTGTTAGGGGTGAGTTTTGCGCTGGCCCTGATTGTAAGTCTGCTGGTGCATTTGCCGGCGAGCTGGGTGTGGCAGTATGTGCCCAAGGTGCCCGGACTGTCGGTGACCGGCATCAGCGGAACGCCCTGGCAAGGGGCCGCGAGTCAGGTGCGTTGGCAGCAGTGGAACCTGGGGCAGGTTTACTGGGAACTCAGTCCGTGGAAGCTGCTGAGTGCCAATGCTGAATTTGCGGTGCGACTGGGCCAGGGCAGTGATCTGGGGCTGAGAGGACGAGGTTTGATGGGCGCGGATCTCAGTGGTTTGTATGCGCAGAACTTGCTGTTATCCCTGCCTGCCCAGCAGGCGATTCAGTATGCACGCCTTCCGGTGCCTCTGAATCTGGGCGGTAACTTCGAACTCACCGTTCGTGACTACAGGTTTGCGGTGCCTTACTGCCAGTCGCTGGACGGCGGACTGGTGTGGAGTGGAGCCAGCATAGGCACACCGCTGGGTGACGTCGATCCCGGTCAGGTACTGGCGGAACTGAGCTGTAATGACGGGCAACTGGCGGCGACGGCCAATCAGGCTTCGGCCCAGGTAAGCAGCGAATGGCAAGCGGGCTTAACCACGGATCAGCGTTATAACCTGAATGGCTGGTTTAAACCGGGCGCCGAGCTGCCATCAGGCTTACAGGAACAGATGAAATGGCTGGGCAACCCGGATGCCGATGGCCGTTATCCTATTCGTTATACCGGTCGCCTGTAGGCCACAGGCTGCGCAGCGACACCTGGTCTGGCGGGGTGAGGAAAATCAAATATGTCTGAATACGCATTTTCCTTTATTTCATGACCGCCATGCCATTTAATAGCAGACAGACCAAGTGACAGGGAAATATGATGGCGGCAGAGAATAAGAAACCGACAATTCTGGCAACCGAGGTGGTGGCACAATCCCGCCTGTTTAAAATAGAGTCTTTGGATCTCCGTTTCAGTAACGGTGAAACCCGTACTTATGAGCGAATGAAACCCAGCGGCCGGCATGCTGTGATGATGGTGCCTGTGACGGCAGAGGGCGATCTCTTATTGGTGCGTGAGTATTCGGCAGGAACGGATCGCTATGAACTCGGCTTTCCCAAGGGTTTGATAGACCACGGCGAAACGGCCGACGAAGCCGCTAACCGGGAATTGAAAGAAGAAATTGGTTTTGGTGCCAGACAGTTAGTGCCAATGAAAGAAGTGGTGCTGGCGCCGTCTTATTTTTCCAGCAGGATGACGCTGTTTCTCGCGCAGGATTTATTTCCCGAGAAACTGATCGGCGATGAACCTGAGCCGCTGGATATTGTGCGCTGGCCATTGTCACAGGCTGAAGAGTTACTGAGCCATCTTGATTTTGCTGAAGCCAGAAGCATTACCGCCTTGTTCCTGGCATTGAAGTACTTATCCTAGCAGGAGTGTGAGATGGAGCTGTCGATGTTAATTCCATCCGTGATAGAAATTGCCCGGGAATCGGGACAGGTGATCCTTGATATTTATCAGCGTGGTCAGTTCGAAAAACAGATCAAGACTGACAATACGCCTGTGACCAGCGCAGATCTGGCCGCCCACAAACTGGTGCTGGAAAGGTTAACCGAGCTGACTCCGGATATTCCTGTATTGTCTGAAGAAGATGCAACTATTCCGCTGGAAGAGCGCCAGCAGTGGGAGCGTTACTGGTTGGTCGATCCTCTCGACGGTACGCAAGAGTTCATCGCTGGCAGTGGCGACTTTGCCACAATCATCGCCCTGGTTGAGAACAATCACCCTGTGATGGGTGTGGTGTATGCGCCGGTATCAGGTGTCGTTTACTACGCTAGCCGCCGGCAGGGGGCCTGGAAAATTACCCCCGAAGGTGAAACTGTCTCCATCTCGACCCATAAGCACGAAGGGCCGACCCAGTCGATAGCTGTGGCTATCAGTCGCCGCCAGGATATCCGGGCGATCACCAACCGGCTGGATCCGGCGCTGAATTACGACTTAGTCCCGCTGGGGTCAGCGGCCCTGAAATCCTGTCTGGTGGCAGAAGGGGCAGTCGATTGTTACCTGCGTTTAGGCCCCACAGGCGAGTGGGACACAGCGGCGACACAGTGCATTGTGGAAGAAGCGGGCGGACGTATTCTCAATACCCACCTGACACCTCTGTCTTACAATGAGCGCCACACGCTGGAGAACCCGAACTTTATTACGCTGGGCGATGAAAGCCTGCCCTGGGCAGATATCCTGACCCCGGACAACCGGATGATGGAAGCCAGCTAAGTGGGCTGACTTGGCCTCTTTTGACAGAAAGAGGCCGTGGTACGTTGTCAGCCGCTCGGGAAAAACCGCCTCAGACTTCATGTTCAAAGATGCGATCGCAAGTACTGATCAGTCGCTCTGCCAGGGTTTTGCTCAGCGCCGACAGCTTATCCTGGGTATGCAGGGTCACTTCCATATCCTGCACCGGCGGCAGTCCGTCATCTTGATCCAGAATTCTGTGGTGCTCGGTCACCAGCCTTCTAGGTAGCAGCGAAATACCCAGCCCGGCCTCGACGGCACAGCAAACCCCCGACAAACTGGTGCTTACGTAGGCCAGGCGCCAGCTTCTGCCCAGGCTGTCAAACGTATGGGCCATTTCATTGCGATACAGGCCGCCAATAGGAAAAGACACCAGGGGTACCGGCTGCCTGTCGAGGTTATTGCTGTGTAAGCTATCAATCCAGCACAAAGGCTCCGGCCAGCTGGCTAACCCCGGCAGGCTGCCCTGCCGCTGCTTGACCAGGGCTAAATCCAGCTCGTTACTCTGAAATTTCCGCCATATATCGCTGCATAAGCCACTTTTCACTTCCAACCGGATGCCCGGAAACTCAGTTGAGAAAGCATGCAGCGTGGGCATGATGGCGTGAGTGGCAAAGTCCTCCGGCACCCCAAGCCGGATCTTTTGCTGTTCGGCGCTGACACTGGTCTGCACGACCGCTTCGTTCATCAATTGCAGGATACGGCGGGCATAATTGAGCACCCGCTCGCCTTCCAGCGTCGCAGTGACATAGCGGCCTTTGCGGTGCAACAGTTCGCAGCCGAGCTGAGACTCAAGTTTGCGGACCTGCTGGCTGACCGTCGACTGAGTGAGGTGAGTACTGTCGGCGGCTCGGGTAAAGCTGCCGGAATCGACCACGGCGACAAAGCTGCGCAGCAGCACCGGGTCTAACGTCTTGTTCTGATTCATAATCCGTTACCAGTGGAAATCCCACTACTTGGCATTAAGTTATTTAATTTATAAATCAAATTGCCATGATCTACAATCAACACAATTCAGAATTGAAACAGCAGCCTCGTCAAGACTCTGCTTATCCATTGGCGCAGTAATACTGCTATACATGAAAGGACATATGTAATGGCCCGGAATACTTATTATGCCCCCACAGGTGGCCTGCCACCGCAAACACAGATTCTCTCTGACCGCGCGGTTTTTACCGAAGCCTATGCCATCATTCCTAAGGGCGTGATGAGTGATATCGTGACCAGCTTTCTGCCGTTCTGGGACAATACCCGGCTGTGGGTGATTGCCCGGCCAATGAGTGGTTTTTCTGAAACTTTCTCCCATTACATCATGGAAGTCTCCCCGCAGGGCGGCAGCGACAAACCCGAACTGGATGCGGGTGCGGAAGGTGTGCTGTTTGTGGTAGAAGGCGAGATGACCCTGACGCTGGAAGGCGAGCAATATCAGATGGAAACCGGCGGTTATGCCTATCTGCCGCCATCAGCCAAGTGGAGCCTGAAAAACAATGGCGATGCGCCGGTGCGTTTCCACTGGATCCGCAAGGCCTATGAATTTGTTGAAGGTATTGAGGTGCCTGACGCCTTTGTAACCAATGAGAATGACATCGAGCCAACGCCGATGCCTGACACCAACGATGCCTGGGCAACAACCCGCTTTGTTGATTCTGAAGATATGCGTCACGACATGCAAGTGAACATAGTGACTTTCCAGCCCGGCGGGATCATTCCGTTTGATGAGACTCATGTGATGGAACATGGTCTGTACGTACTGGAAGGTAAAGCGGTTTATCATTTGAATCAGGACTGGGTGGAAGTGGAAGCCGGTGACTATATGTGGTTACGCGCTTTCTGCCCGCAGGCATGCTATGCCGGTGGTCCGGGTCGTTTCCGCTACCTGCTGTTTAAAGACATCAACCGTCACATGGTACTTAACCCATCACCGGCTTATCGCGGTAACCGCCGATAAGCAAAGCCCCAATCGCAAAAGTCCCAATCGTAAAACGGCGCCTAGAGCGCCGTTTTTTTATGGTGTGTACCGCTCCACAGCATTGGCTGCGGAGTGGTGCTTTCAAAACAGGCGGTTCAGTCCATTCAGTGCGGCCACCCGGTAGGCTTCAGCCATGGTCGGGTAATTAAAGGTGGTATTGACGAAGTAATCTATGCTGTTACCGCCGTTTTTCTGTTCCATGATCGCCTGACCAATGTGAATGATCTCAGACGCCCGCTCACCGAAGCAGTGGATCCCTAAGATCTCTTTGGTTTCGCGGTGGAACAGTATCTTCAGGCTGCCGACATCGGTACCGGCTATCTGAGCGCGGGCCAGGTGTTTGAATTGCGCCCGTCCCACCTCATAAGGGACTTTTTCCGCAGTCAGCTGCTGCTCTGTTTTACCCACAGAGCTGATTTCAGGAATGGTGTAGATACCGGTTGGGATGTGATCGATCAACTGGCCCTGAGCCTGACCGGTTGCTATGGCCTGCGCCACGAAGCGGCCCTGATCATAGGCGGCGCTCGCCAGACTCGGATAGCCAATCACATCACCCACCGCATAAATGTTATCGGCCTCGGTACAGTAGTTTTGGTCGACGGACAGCTGGCCGCGTGAGTCTGGTGTCAGTCCGACCACCTCCAGGTTGAGGCGATCTGTGTTACCTGTCCGGCCGTTGGCGTACAGCAGGCAGTCGGCTTTCATTTTCTTGCCGGATTCCAGATGCAGGATCACACCGTCTTCTGTGCCTTCAATCTTGTTGTAGGCCTCCCCGCTGCGGATCATCACACCGTTGTTCCACAGGTGGTAAGACAGCGAGTCAGAGATCTCGTTATCGAGAAATTCCAGCAGCCGCTGGCGGGTGTTGATGAGGTCAACTTTTACCCCCAGGCCGCGGAAGATAGAGGCATATTCACTGCCGATCACCCCGGCCCCGTAAATAATAATGTGGCGCGGGTCGTGCTGCAGACGCAGCACGGAGTCACTGTCGTAGATGCGCTGGTGGGTGAAGTCGACATCTTGGGGCTGGTAAGGACGTGAGCCGGTGGCAATCACGAATTTATCGGCGGTATAGGTGTCATGACTGCCGTCAGGGTGGCGAACACGTATGGTGTGTTGGTCGACAAAACTGGCTTCACCGGCAATGATGGGGCAACTGTTGCGATCATAAAAGCCCTGGCGCATTCTCGTTTGCTTACTGACCACTGTCTGCGCGTGACCAAGAATCTGGCTGAAAGTACTGTGCAGTGTGGTGGTGTTTTTGCTGTAGAGCGGGTTTTTATTGAATTCGATAATACGGCTGACCGCGTGACGCAGTGCTTTAGAGGGGATAGTGCCCCAATGGGTACAGCCGCCGCCGACACGGCTTTCACGTTCAATAATAGCGACGCTGAAACCTGCTTTGGTCAGTCCCATGGCGGCCCCTTCGCCTCCGGGTCCGCTGCCGATAATAATCACATCATAGTGAGAAGGAGTCGTGGGGTGTTGAGTGCTCATGGGCCGCCTTATTTATCCGATTGTTTCTGTGGTGCGGAGTGTAACGCTTTCCAATCGAAGGGAAAATCGCGACTCCCCGATAGAGCGCGTAGGATCACGTTGTGGCAGAAGAAACCCCCATTTTTATCGCTGGCAGACAGCAGTTTGTGAGCCGACAGGGAAAATGACGTTTGTGATTTTGCTTCCACCTGACAGGGCCGTTAGTATTCCCACCGGCAAAGTGTGGATTGGCGCTGATCAAGTGGCTGAAAGCGGGTATAGTGAGACTCAAACTGGCAACTTAACAGAAGCAGGAACCCATGGGGATCAGGGCCCAACAAAAAGAAAAAACCCGGCGTTCACTGATTAACGCAGCCTTTAACCAGCTCAGTGCTGAGCGCAGTTTTTCCAATCTCAGTTTGCGCGAAGTTGCGCGTGAAGCTGGTATAGCACCCACATCTTTTTATCGTCACTTCAAAGATATGGATGAACTTGGACTAACATTGGTTGATGAAGGTGGCTTACTGCTTCGCCAGCTGATGCGTCAGGCTCGCCAGCGCATTGCTGAAGAAGGCAGTGTTATCCGCACTTCTGTTGAAACCTTCATGGAATTTATTGAAAGCAGCCCGAACGTTTTTCGTTTGCTGTTACGGGAACGCTCCGGCACCTCGCCGGCATTCCGTGCTGCTGTGGCGAGAGAAATTCAGCACTTCGTGGCGGAACTCACTGAGTATCTGGAAGCTAAAGGCGGGAGCCGGCACGAAGAAGCTTATATCCAGGCTGAAGCGTTAGTCACTTTGGTGTTCAGCTCAGGAGCCGATGCACTGGATCTGGACAGTCAGTCGCGGGCAGAACATGCAGAGCGCTTAATCATGCAACTGCGAATGATAGCCAAAGGAGCTTACTGGTATCGTAAAGAGCGTGAGCGCAACACGCTGGCGCATAAACCTTAATTGAGTATGTTGGTGAAGATATGGACAAGCAACAAGTTAAAGCAGAACGCAAGACCTTAATCCTGTCACTGTTAGCAGGACTGTGCGGTAACGCCACGCTGGCAGTATTTACCTCCAGTGCTGTCGCTTTTTCTATTTTTCCGGTGATTGCTTTTGTGATGACTGTGTATTGCATGTATCAGGACTACCTGACACGCCCGATGGCGGAAGGGACCCCGGCCATTGCCTTTGCTTTGTTTCTGGTCGGCGCCTTTGGCTATTCTGCCTTTCTGCGCGCGCAGGCACCGGATATGGGATCTAACTTCCTGCCGTTGATGATTTGTTTAGCGTTGCTGTTGTGGGTCGCTTACCGCATGGGTGTGATGAAGCCGAAATCGAAATCCAAAGCTCAGGATGATGCATAATCTCTCAGCATGAAAGACAGAAAAGGCGCCTGAGGCGCCTTTTTCGTTTTTGCCGTTTTCGCTTGGATTATTTACGTTCCAGCATTACACCCGCTTCCATGTGGTGGGTGTAAGGGAACTGATCAAACAGCGCAAACCGGGTAATGCGATGGGTGTGACCCAGAATCTCCAGGTTAGCTTTTAAGGTGTCCGGGTTACAGGAGATATAGACAATACGCTCATAGGCCTGAACCATGCGACAGGTATCCTCGTCCATGCCTGAGCGGGGCGGATCAACAAAAATGGTGTTGCAGTTGTAGCTGCTGAGATCAATGTTATTGTCTTTCAGGCGGCGAAACTCGCGCTGCCCTTCCATCGCCTGAGTAAATTCTTCAGCAGACATACGTATGATCTGCACATTGTCTATCTTGTTCGCTGCAATGTTGTACTGTGCCGATTCCACCGACGGCTTGGCCAGTTCTGTGGCCAGCACACGGTCAAAATTCTTTGCCAGTGCCAGCGAGAAGTTGCCGTTGCCGCAATACAGCTCCAGCAGATCGCCTTCGCTGTCCTGAGTACAGTCTACTGCCCACTCCAGCATCTTTTGCGCCACTTCGCCGTTAGGCTGGGTAAAACTGTTTTCAACCTGCTGATAGGTCAGTGTTTGATCGTGAATCGTCAGTTTCTCAATCACATAGTCCTGATCCAGCACGATTTTCTGTTTACGTGCACGACCTATCAGATTGAGGTTGAACCCTTCATCATTCAGCCTTTGCTTCAGGGCTTTGGCTTCTGCGACCCACAGATCATCCAGTTGACGGTGATATAGCAGGGAAACCAGAATCTCTCCGCTCAGCGTGGACAGGAAATCGACCTGGAACAGCTTATGACGCAGTGCCCGGTTCGGCTTCATGGCATCTACCAGCAACGGCATCAAATCATTGATCAGACGGCTGGCTTGCGGAAACTGATCGACCCGGTACTTCTCGCGGGTTTCCTGATTGAACATGATGTAATACAGGTCTTCACCTTCATGCCAGACACGAAACTCAGCACGCATACGGTAGTGTTGAGCAGGAGAAGCGAACACCTCCAACTCCGGGGTGTCTACGTCAGCAAACAGCGCCTGCATACGCTCGGCCTTTTCGTCCAGTTGTGCTTGGTAGGTGGCGGGGTTGATTGGGGTTGCTGCCATGGTGTTGCCTCAAAACTGCTCAAAATAAGAGCGCAGATTTTATTGCATTGTTGACTGATGTCCAGAGAAAGGGAGGAGAAAAGTGCAGGCCAGATAGATTTGTCATGACTAATAGCAAACTAAACTAGACAATTCCGACCGGTAAAACTAGCATTCCGCTGCGCTGGTTTGCCTGTTCGCAGGCGGGGAATACGGTGAGAATCCGTAACTGACGCGCAGCGGTAAGAGAGAACGAAAGACACAAGGCAGATAGCCAGACACTGTTTCATCAGGCAAGCGCAACGCCGGCCAGATGAAATGGGAAGTCGTTGTCCTAGGCGGTTGTTCAACCATGCTCTCAAGTCCGAAGACCGACCAGCGAGACAGGCAGTATGGAGACTGCCCAGATTTCAACGCGATTTAAGGTATCCATGACAATGAAAAAAACGCTTTTAGCCGTGGCGTTGGCACCTTTGTGTCTGCAATCCTCGCTCGTTTCCGCCCAGAACACCACCGATGAGACCATGGTGGTGACCGCCAACCGTTTTGAGCAATCTGCCAAGAATACGATTGCATCTGTTTCTGTTGTTACCAAAGAAGAAATTGATGCTATTCAGGCCAAATCCCTAACAGAAGTACTGCGTCGCTTACCAGGAGTGCAGGTTGTTGCTGGCGGTTATGGTCAGACAACTGAAGTTTTTGTGCGAGGGACTAAGTCCGCTCATTTGCTGGTACTGATTAATGGTGTGCGCATCGGTAGTGCGACATTGGGAGCGGTTGATTTCAGCCAAATACCATTAACCGGTGTTGAACGGGTTGAACTTGTACGAGGTACACGTGCTGCGCAATACGGCTCTGATGCTATCGGTGGTGTACTTAATATCATTACGGCTTACCAGCAGGGAGAGAGTCTTGCTCAGGCCACTATAGGTGGAGGCAGTAACGGCTTCTACGAATTGGGTGCTTCTTTTGCTGGTGAAATTGGAAATGCATCATGGGGCAAAGTAGCGATTAAAACGAATGGTGCAGATGGTTTTTCGGCGCGTAAAGACCCTTACGAATCAGACAATGATGGCTTCGAGCAGAGTAATGCTGTCGCTGAAATTGGTACCCACATTGATGATAACTGGACAGTCAGCTTACAAGGCTACTTTCAGGACGGCGAATCCGAGTATGACGATGGATCTTCCAAATCTGGCGCTGAGGCCGACAACTCGCTCTATAACCTTGCCAGCCACCTAAAGTATTCAGATGATCGCTTCAACAGTGAGGTCATTTTGGCTTATAACGAAGATGAATCCGAGAATAAATTTGATTTATCTTCTGGAAGTCAAATTGCCACAGACAGAACGGTTGCAGCTTGGCAAAATCATTACCAGCTGAATTCAAATGTTGATTTTGGTGGTGGCCTGGAATGGAATCGTGAAAAAGTGTCGAACTCGTTAAGCCGGTACACGGATGACAAGCGAGACAATATGGCTTTGTATGTCACGTCAATCTACCATGATGAACGTTGGTTATTTGAGGGTAGTGCCCGAACAGATGACAGCGATAGTTATGGGCGAAACAATACTTGGCAGTTGGGTGCCGCTTATCATGTAACCTCTCAAGTCCAACTTTCTGCTAATCTCGGAACTGCGTTTAAAGCACCGTCTTTTAATGATCTATATTGGCCTGGACAAGGAAATCCAGATCTTGAGCCTGAAGAGGCGCAGTCAGCAGAGTTTACGTTGCAGGGGCAGCACGAACTCTTTAATTGGGGTGTCACCTGGTATCAGAATGATGTTGATAAGTTGATCGCTTGGGCTCCTGATGCATTAGGCAACTGGATGCCTTCCAATATCAATCAAGCTGAACTGAAAGGTCTTGAGGCTATTGTAGGATTTGATACTGGCCCTATCCGTCATGATTTGAGTTATGACTTCTTAGATTCTGAAGATAAAGAAACGAAAAAGGAGCTGGCTCGTCGGTCACGTCATAGTGGTAAGTGGAACATGTCTTACTTAGCTGAACAATGGCAATTTGACTTAAGCGCCATTTACAAAGGCACAAGTTATGAGGATGCGATCAATACTCAAAAATTGGGTGCTTTTACGCTGTTTGATTTAGGTGCCAGCTATTATTTATCAGAAAATCTGACCCTGAGAGGGCGTATCGATAACCTGTTTGATGCGGATTATGAGGTGAAATCTTCATACAACGTTCAGGAAAGAAGCTATTACGCTTCTGTGACCTACCAGTTCTAACCCTCAGCCGCCTTCGGGCGGCTTTTTCGTGAGGCGACAATGAAACCAAAGAAAGTGATAGTCAGTTGGTCATCCGGTAAAGATTCAACACTGACGCTGTTGCGCTTATTAGAAAGCCCTGCCTTTGACGTTGTGGGGCTGTTTACCACTTATGTCGGTACCGAGGTGCCGTTTCAGGCAACACCAATCGCTGTGGTACGGGCGCAGGCCCGGCTGACAGGGCTCCCCTTGGTTGAGATACCGCTGCCTGACGTGTTTCCTCCGAATGACGTATATCAGTCGCTGGTGGTGGAAGCCATTCGCAATAGCGGATTGGCCGTTGAAGCCGTGGCATTTGGCGATATGTTTTGTAATGGTATTGAAACCTATCGGCGCAGTTATATCGAGCCGGCCGGCTGGCAATGTGTTTTTCCTTTGCTGGGGGAGGACAGCCAGCTGCTGGCCGAGGAAATGCTGCAACGAGGGATAAAAACGATTCTGACCACTGTGGATACCAGCCAGCTCAGCGGTGAGTTCTGCGGTAAATGGTTTAATCACTCATTACTCGCACGGTTGCCTGATGAGGTGGACCCTTGCGGAGAAGACGGCGAATTTCATACTCTGGTGGTCCATGCCCCATGTTTTTCAGGGCAGTTAGCGCTTGAACCTCTGCATATAGACAACCAAGGCCGGTTTCACCATCTTCGCTATCGGATCTCAGTACCAGAGTCACAGTAAACTGATGTGTGATAGTTGGCTTTTATCTGTCAGCCAGTATGATGAGAGCTTCTATCTTGGAGCAGTCAGAAAGACGTTGTGAAAACCATCCTTATTTTTGATTCTGGTGTGGGCGGCCTCTCCGTCTATCAGGAGATATACCGCCAGCTGCCACATTATCAATACATCTACGCATTTGATGATGCGGCTTTCCCTTATGGTGAGTTGGACGAGGCGGTATTGGTTGAGCGTACCCTGCACATTGTGTCGTCTCTGGTCATAAAACATAAAGCAGATCTGGTTGTGATTGCCTGTAATACCGCCAGCACTATCGTCTTGCCTCCTCTGCGGGCTGCGCTGAGTTTGCCTGTGGTTGGGGTTGTGCCTGCTATCAAGCCTGCAGCATTACTGAGTAAAACGAAAAGCCTGGGCGTGTTAGCCACACCGGCTACGGTTAAACGCCAATATACTCAGGCTTTGATCCAGGAGTTTGCTTCAGATTGCGAGGTTCATTTGCTGGGCAACACGCGTCTGGTTGAAATGGCAGAGATGAAACTACGGGGAGCTAAGGTTGATCTGGACGAGCTGACCGGGATATTGCAGCCTTGGTTTCACACGGCAATCGATACGGTTGTGCTCGGATGCACTCACTTTCCGCTGATAAAAGATGAAATCAGTAAGGTGTTTGTTCAGGCTACGAATGTGATTGACTCCGGCAGCGCGATCGCTAGCCGGGTCAATTCACTGTTGGGAGACATGGCCACAGGAAGGTCACCGCAATGGCAGAACTTGACCTATCATTCTGGTGAGAATTCCAATGTTGTGATTTTAAATCACAGTCTATTAGCCATGAACTTGGGCCGGGTAATCAGCCTTAACTATCCTCATTCTTAGGGTCGTTGGCTTCACGTACTTTTAATGTACGCTGACCAAATTCTTTCTCATTTAGCTTGCTGACAGCATAGTCAGCATCTTTGCTGCTCATAACCACAAAGCCGAAGCCCCGCCTTTTTCCTGTTCGTTTATCTTTCATCAAGCGAACAGCAAAGACCTCCCCGTACTCTGAGAATAAATCTTTAACTTCACTTTCGTTAGCACGATAGGGAAGGTTTCCGACATAGAGCGTTTTACTGCTCTGGTTTTCATCGCCCATCATATTTTCATCCTGATTCGTGTTCAGGTAATGATTGGCAAATCCGGATAAGACGGCGCCCAGTGCGAAGGCTATCGCAGCGGTAGAAGAAATGAAGCTAAATATGATGGCACCAATAAGAGTTATCAGCGCAATGATCATAGTGTGTGAGTTGGAAAATTTCATAGGCAAGCTACAGTGTCATCGATTGAAAAGTTAGAAGGCGATTTATTTAACAAATTAATCACAATTATAGTACGTGCATAGTTTTACGATTACCAGAAAGTGAATGTATTGATCGTATAATGTTGACTTAAGGCGCATATTTTTACATTAGTTGAAATTATGACCGGTTAAACATTTTTTATTAAGAAAAGGGTTGTCAGTCTTTTCCAAGTCTCTATAATGCCGCCTCACCAAGACGGGAACGGATGAAAACATCAGTTCGGTTTTGATGAAAGGCGGCACAAAGAAAGCAAATAAAAAATTGTTTGACTACTTTGTTTGATTCGTTAGAATGGCCGCCCTGTCCACGACAAGCCAATGGCAAGTCTGGCAACGCTCTTTAACAATTTGACCATGCAATCTGTGTGGGCACTCGACAATGATACAGTCATAAAAGATTTATCAGTGAACTGA